>CAZMPE010000001.1:0-30654 GCA_964567955.1 uncultured Phycisphaeraceae bacterium
GCGCAACACGTGGGCTGATGGCGCGGCGTACGACGCGCAGGCGAAGAAGCTGGCCAAGCTCTTCCGCGAGAACGACGCCAAGTTCGAGATGCCCGACAGCGTGCGCGCGGCCGGGCCCCGGGCCTGAGACCGTCCGGTTTCACACGACTCCGGAGCCGGCAGCCTTGAAGCAACGCAGACCCTATATCGGCGGCAACTGGAAGATGAACACCAACCGGCTGTCCGCCGCCACACTGGCGCGTGCGGTCGTGGATGCCCTCGTCGGCACGCAGGGCGTGGATGTCGCCGTCTTCCCGCCGTTCCCGTTCCTGCTCAGCGTCGGCGCGATCCTGCGCGAGCGCGGCTCGTTCATCCGCCTCGGCGCCCAGGACGTCTACCACGAGCCCGACGGCGCGTTCACCGGCGAGGTCTCCATCCCGATGCTCAAGGACTGCGGCGTGTCCGTCGTCCTCACCGGCCACTCCGAGCGCCGGCACGTCATCGGTGAATCGGAGACGATCGTCCACGAAAAGACCCAGGCCGTCCTCAACAGCGGGCTCGACTGCATCCTCTGCGTCGGCGAACGGCTCGATGAACGCGAGGCCGGACGCACCGACATGGTCAACGAGGAGCAGGTGCGCCTCGGACTCCGCGGCGTGCCGCCCGAGCAGATCGCCCGACTTACGATCGCCTACGAGCCTGTCTGGGCGATCGGCACCGGCCGCACGGCGACCCCCGCGGACGCTCAGAGCGCCCAGGCCAACATCCGCTCGGTCCTCACCGATCTGTACGGAGCCGAGATCGCCTCCCGGGTCCGCATCATGTACGGCGGATCGCTGAAGGCGAGCCACGCCACCGACCTGTTTGCCCAGCGCGATATCGACGGCGGACTCGTCGGCGGGGCCTCCCTGAGCCCGGCGGAGTTCGTGGCGATCGTGCGTGCCGCAGCCAAATCGGGGGGCTGAGCCCCTCCCCCTCCACCCCCGTCGCCGACCTAGACTTCCCCCCCTTCGCCCCGGCGAACCCAGGAGTCGGACCGCATGTCGATACTGCTCGGTTTCAACTCGATTCTCACCTCGATCCTGGTGGTCCTGTTTCTTTTGGTGTGCGTGCTGCTCATCCTGGTCGTGCTGATCCAGCGTCCCTCCGGCGGCGGGCTCTCCGGCGCGTTCGGGTCGGGGGCCGGTTCGGGCCAGACAGCTTTCGGCGCCAAGACCGGCGACGCGCTCACCTACGCCACGGTCGGCATCTTCATCGTCTTCCTCATCCTGGCGATCGGCCTGAACTATGCGGCGCGGCCGCCCAAGCCATCGACAATCCCGACCGCCACCTCCGTACCCGGCACCGAGTCGCCCGCGACGACCACCGAAACCGACGCGACAGGCGCCGCTCCGGCGGGTTCCGACCCCGCCGCCGGCGCCGCCACGACGACGACAGAGCCCCCCGCCACGACAACCGAACCCCCCGCGACGACAACCGAGCCGCCGGCGACGACGGAGCCGAAGCCCGCGGATCCGGTCACGCCCGATCCCGCGCCGGCAAACCCGCCGCCCCGCTGAGGGCGGGCCCGTCTGATAGACTCAGCGCGCGGCCGGCGTCGGTCGCGAATGGCGCATCGATCACGAGCGGAGCCCGATTTTTGATCCGCAGCATGACCGGATTCGGCGAGGCCTCGGCCCAGGTGGACGGGGTCCACTACTTTGTCGAGGTCCGCTCCCTCAACAGCAAGTACTTCAAGGCCGTGATGCGGCTCCCCGAGGAGTACCAGGGCCTCGAGGCGGAGATCGAATCCGTCCTGCGGGCGCGCCTGGCCCGCGGCACGGTCACCCTGACGGCCAAGTGCACGGACACCAGCGAGGCCGCGGCGCTCGAGGTCAACCATCGCGCCCTGGACCGCTACGTCGAGCAGCTCCGCCGTTCGCCGGTGTTTTCCAAAGGCACTCCGATCGATGTCGGGGCGCTGCTGGCGCTGCCCGGCGTCCTGCAGCCGCCGACCAACGAGGAGGCGCGGTTCGCCCGCGCCCGGACCGCCTTCCTGCCCCTGGTCGAGCGGGCCTGTTCGGGCCTGCTCGCGATGCGGGGCGTCGAGGGCAAGGCGTTGCTCGATGACCTGATCCACCAGCGGGAGATGATCGACGAGCGGCTCCGCCTCATCAGCGAACGCGCACCGCTGGTCGTCACCGAGTACGAGAACCGGCTCAAGGCCCGCATCGACACGCTGCTCCAGAGCGCGCAGGTCCGCGTCGAGCCGGTCGAACTCATCCGCGAGATCGCCGTCTACGCCGAGCGCACGGACATCGCCGAAGAGATCAACCGCCTCAACGGCCACATGGAGCAGTTCAACGATCTCCTCACCGCCGAGGGCGACAAGCCGGTGGGCCGCACGCTTGACGTCCTCGCCCAGGAGATGCTCCGCGAGGCGAACACCATCGCCAGCAAATCGCCCGATTCGGCGATCTCGCGTGCCATCGTCGAGGTCAAGGGCGCCATTGATCGGATTAAGGAACAGGTCCAGAACGTCGAATAGGACCCGCCCGGACGGATCCCCCCTCTTGGGCGGGAACGCCCGGGCCGTCCCGTTCGAATAGACCGGCGGATGACTGACCCTCGCGGAGTCCAAGGTTCAGGCGAGCACCCCGGCAGCGGCGGACGGGCTATCGGCCTCGGCAGCCCGGGAGAGTCCTCCGTTCCGCCCCTCAGCGCCGGCACGCTCTCGGCCGAAGGGACCGGAGCCGAGCCGCGCGCCGCACGCGAACAGTTCGACGCCGGTGAACTCGCCATGGTCTGCTCCCATTTCGACGTGGGGGTCATCGAGGCCGTCCGCGAATATCGGCGCGGCTCCAGCCGCGCACCCAAGGTCGCGCTCAAGACGAGCGGGGGCATGTACCTGCTCAAACGCCGCGCCGCCGGCTCGGGCAAGGATTCGGCCAACCGCGTCGCTCTGAGCCACGCTGTGCAGGCGCACCTCGCGCAGCGCCGCTTCCCGCTCCCCCGCCTCGTCCGTACGCGCGAGAACGCCTCGACAAGCCTCGAGCTCAACGGGCGCGTCTACGAGCTCTTTGAGTTCGTCCCGGGCAACGGGTACGACGGCTCGCTCGACGCCACCGGCGACGCCGGCCGGCTGCTCGCCTTCTTCCACAAGCTCCTCGGCAGCTTCGAAACCCGCTCCTACACGCCCCCGGTCAACACGTTCCACCGCGCCCGGGGCGTGGAGGAGCACCTGACCCGCGTGGGCGAGAACCTGCTTCAGCGCGCGGGCTCCACCGCGCCCGCCGCGGACCGCCTCCGCATCACCTACACCGACGCCGCCAGGCGCGTGGACCGGATCGGCATCGGCGCATGGCCGCTCACCGTGCTCCACGGGGACTGGCACCCTGGGAACATGGTCTTCCGCGGCTCACGCGTCGTCGCCGTGATCGACTACGACTCGGTCCGTGTCGCCCCGCGCATCATCGATATCGCCAACGGCGTCATGCAGTTCTCGATCGTCCGGGCCGGCGACGACCCCGAGCGCTGGCCCCCCCATCTTGACGAGGGGCGGTTCAAGCGATTCTGCCGCGGCTACGAGACCGTCAAGGACTGTGTCATCAGCAGCGCCGAACTCGAGGCCCTTCCCTGGCTGATGATCGAGGCCCTGATCGTCGAAGCGCTCATCCCCATCGCCGCCACCGGCTCGTTCGCCGGTCACAGCGCCGCCTCCTTCCTCCGCATGGTCGATGTCAAGACCGCCTGGCTGGCCCAGCACGCCGCGCGACTGACCGCCCTTGTCGGGGATTGACGCCCGTTCCGGCCGGGCGGAAATACGTAACGGACCTGCAACAACCCGTTCCTCCGGGGGCGTTCTCCGGTACAATCCCGCAGTCCACGCCCTACGACCGGAGGCCGCGCGTGACCATCCGCCGCACCGCCCGACTCTTGATCTTCTGTGCTGCCGTGGCGGTTCCGCCGGTGGCCGGGCAGGTCGGCCCTCCCGCCCTCGATCAACTCGTGTCGGACCTCGATTCCATGGACGCGGCCCGCCGCCTCCAGGCTACCGGTGTCCTTTCCGACAGCCCGGATCTGGCCCTCAGGGACCTCGAGCCGATCCTGCTCCGCCCCGACCTCTCGCCGGAGCAGCGGACCCGCCTTTTGACCGCGGCGAAGAACCGGTTCCAGTCCGAGCCACGCGCCGCTCTCGGCGTCGAGTTCGACATCGAACTCCCCGAAGAAGCGGGCGTTCATTTGCGCCGCACCATCCCCGGTTTCGCCGCCGCGGACATCCTGCGGGCCGGCGACCGCATCGATTACGTCGACGGCGTCCGCCTCGCGGGGCGCGAACACATTCGCGCGATGATCATCTCGCGCGACCCGGGCGACACACTGTCCCTCGGCGTCCTGCGCAACGGGTCCCTGATCACCGTCGAGGTCCCCTTGGGCCGATTCCGCGATCTGGACGACCCGCTCTCCGGGCGCAGCGGCAACAGCATGATCGGCGCCGCGCTGGTCCGCGCCTGGGCGATCCGCTCGGAGCCCTACGCCGCACTCGAACACGCCAACACACGGACCATCGACAGCGGCCTGACGCCCGCGGCGTGGCAGCCCGACGGCGCGCCGCCGGCCGGGTCCTTCGATGAGCAGCGCCGCCAGCCGACCGTGGTGATGGGGGGCACAGCCCGCGGCGGAGTCGATCCTCAACAGGTCGATCTCTCTCAGAACTGGACGCCGGGGAGCGGCCGGGTCAATCCCGGCGCCAACGGCCGACAAATGGGTCTGGACGAGATCCTCCGAACACGACTGGCCAACAGCCGTCAGCAAAGGGCTCAACTGGCCCAGATCGCCGGCCTGCTGCGCCGCCAGGTCGAGTCCCCCAACCTGGGCCCCGTCATGCGTGAGAGCCTCAAACGCGATCTCGACCAGTACGAGCAGGCGATCCGAGCCCTGGACGCCTCGATCACCGCGATCCAGGACGAACTGATGCGCCGTCGTTAGCCCGCCACGCCCCCGGGGAGCCAGGAATGCCCGAAACGTCCGGAAACCGTGGGGGTGGCGGGGCCAGACCCGGGCGGGCTCCCCGTGCGTATGGAATTCGTGGAGGTGCGGGGGTCGAAGTGCGCCGTTCGGCGCCGCGCCGCCCGATAAGAGGAGAAGACGGGGAGTTGGAGGAGTCGTTCGCCCATGGCCACCCGTTCTGAGTCCAACCCGCCGGAAACCCGGACCGCGACCGATCCGGCCGCCATCCGGCCGGTGGCCGAGAGCCTCCGGCGAGTCCGCATCCGCGCCCGGCTCTGGCTCATCACCAGCGCGCTGGCATGGCTCGTGTGCCTGCTGATCGCCGGTGTCCTGGCGACCTCGTTTGTCGATTACCTCCTGCTGCTGCCCTCGTGGCTGCGCGCCATCGTCCTGGGAATCGGCGCGATAGCCCTCGCAGGCCTGGTCGTCCGCTGGCTCGTGCCCGCGGTCCGATTCAATCCCAGCCTGACCGAGGTCGCCTTGCGGATCGAACGGACCCCCGAAGGGCAGAACGCGGGGCTCACCGGTGTGCTCGCGTCGGGCCTCGAGTTGTCCAAAGCCGAATCCGCCGGCCACCCGACCCCCGCCGCACGTTGGATGGCCGGTCGAGTCATCGAGGACGCCGCGAACCGCTTCCGTCGCTTCCGCGCCTCCGTCGTTCTGAATAACGTCCGGCTGCGCGAGAGCTTCCTGCTGGTGGTCGCGGCGTTGATCGTCGCCGGCGTCGTCGTCGCGGCGGCGGGCCTGTCCAATACGCAGATCGGACTGACCCGCGTGCTGGCCCCGTGGAGCGGCGTGGACTGGCCGCGCCGCACCGAGGTCGCCGACGCCACCAGTTTCGCCGTGCATCCGCTCGGGACGGCCCTTCCGCTGCGTGCCGCCGTCCTCCGGACCGACGCCGCGCCCGGCCAGACGCGCGTCTCGGCCCGGTACCGGCTCTACTCGGGCGGCGAGCCGGGCCCGCTCGTCCGCACCGAACTGCCGGCGCAGGACCGCGACATCCGCGTCTCCTCCCCGACCGGGGGCGAGGATCAGTGGGGCGAACTTTATGAACGGCTGATCGAGCCCGCGGCCCTCGGCCTGGTGCGCGAGAGGCCCGATGCCGGCGCGAGCGTCGCCGAGCTCGAGTATTGGTTCGAGACCTCCGATGACCGGACGCCGGCGCGGCGGATCAAGCTGGTCTACCCGCCCACGGTCACCGGGGCCCGGGCCGAGGTCCGGCCGCCCGCGTACGCGCCGCTGTCGGATTCGGGCAGGACGGCCCGGGCCGCGTACGTAGCCGGCACGCACGATCTCGGCCAGGGTCACGATCAGCGGGCGATCGTCGCGCCGGTCCTCGTCGGCTCGAGCATCACGCTCGAGATCGACTTCAGCAAGCCCGTGATCGCTCCCCCGCCGGAGGGCGACGCACGCCGCTCGTTCCTCTCCGCGGCGCTGCCCGGTGTCGAATTCGGCGCGGCCGCCGCGATGTCGTTCGGCGAAAGCTCCTGGACGATCGAGTGGACGCTCGCCGACTCGATCCGCATCCCCGTCGCTGCGCGCGACGAGCACGGGCTGACAAGCCCGGACGAATCGGCTTTCTCGTTCGAGGCGTTGCTCGACCGTCCTCCCGCCGCGGTCGTGACCGTCCCCGACCACGACGAGTCGGTCCTGGCGACGGCGGTGGTGGACGTGACCGGTGAGGGGCGCGACGACGTGTGGATCGAATCGGTCGCGCTGGACGCGCAGATCGCGCGCAAGCAGGCCGGATCGATCGGCGCCGCGCCGGAGGCCGTGGGCGAGCCAGCGCGTCTCGGCGCCCGTACCTTCGGCGAGACGGAGCGCCCGACCCAGGCCACCGTCACCGGACGGGCCGACCTTGCCCCCATGGCCCTCAAACCGGGCGACGAACTCTGGATCACCGCCGTCGTGGTCGACGGCTACAACCTCGACGGCGCGCGCCACGAGCCCGTGCGTTCCACGCCCCGCCGACTGCGCGTGATCAGCGAGGACGAACTGGTCGGGCAGATCCGCTCCGAACTCGGAAACGTCCGCCAGGCCGCGATCAGAATCGATGAGGAGCAGGCCGGATTGCAGCAGTCCGCCGCGGCCGGCGAACTCTCGGCCGAGGAGCGGCGCCGCCAGGCGGGCATCATCCAGCGGCTCGAGCGCCAGGGTCAGGCCGTCGAACGGATGTCGGAGCGTGCCGCGCGCAACAGCCTGGCCGACGCCTCGCTGACCGGCATGCTGCGCGATGTCGGTGAACTGCTGCGCGAGGCGGCCGCCTCCGGCGAAAAGGCCGACGCTCGAATCGACGACGCCGCGCGTCGGCTCGAGGAAGAGGAGTTGCTCCGTCTCACTCCTGAACAGGCCGAGTCGGTGCAGGAGGCGCAGAAGGAAGTCCGCGAGGCCATCGGTCAGGTCATCGAGATGCTCGACAAGGGCGAGGACAGCTGGGTCGTCCGGCGTGAGCTCCAGCGGCTGCTCGAGCAGCAGCGCGAGCTGCAGGACCGCACCCGCGCCGCCGGCGAGAACACCGTCGGACGATCCGATCAGGAACTCACCCCGCAAGAACGCGCGGAACTCGCCGCCATCGCCGAGCAGCAGCAACGCCTCTCCGAACAGGCCCAGCGCGCCCTGGACGCGATGGAGAACCGCGCCCAGCAGCTCCGCGAGGCCGACGCCGCGCAGGCCGCCGCCATGCAGCAGGCCGCCGAACGCGGGCGCAAGGGCCAGGTGCCCGAGCGGATGGAGCAGGCGTCGCGCAGCGCGGCCCAGAATCAGACCGGCGCGGCCCAGGAGCAGCAGCAGCAGGCGATGGACGCGATGGAGCAGATGCTCGACGACATGGAGAACGCGGAGCGCAACCGCGACGAGTCGCTCCGGCGCCTGCTCTCGAGCCTCATCGAGTCGCTCGACGGCTTGATCCTGCAGCAGGAGGTCGAGCTCGGCCGGATCACCGCGGCCCGCGACGACGGGTCGGGCTTCGCGGGCCTCGACGCCGGGATGATCCGCGTGAACCAGAACACGCTCGGCGTGCTCGGCGAGGCCAAGGCCGCCTTCCGCGAGATGGCGAAGGTCGCCGAGCTGATCGAGAACGCCGCCCAGTCGCAGTCCAACGCCGTGACCAGCCTGCGTGCCGATCCCGTGAAGGACGAGGAAGCGGAGCAGGCCGAGCAATCCAGCCTGCGGTCCCTCAAGCTCGCCCGCGAAGAGGCCCGGCGTCAGGAGGAGCAGGCCCGACAGCGCGATCAGGACCGCACGCGCCGCGAGCTGCGCCGCGTCTACCGCGACGCCCTCGAGCAGCAGATCGCGCTCCGCACCGAGACCGCGCCCTTCCTCGGGCGCGAGCCCGACCGGCGCGACCGCATGAAGATCCGCGCCTTCGGCGAGCGCCAGGAGACACTGCGGCAGACGCTCGCCGATCTCCACCGACGCACCGAGGAGATGTCCGAAGCACCCATCTTCGATTTCGCGCACCGGCAGCTCGAGCACGTGCTCGGGAACGCCGCCAAGGCGCTCCGCGCCGGCGCCGCCGCGCCCGCCGTCGGACGCGACCAGGACGCCGCCGTCCGCATCCTCCAGTCGCTGGTGGAGGCGCTCGCCGACTCCAAGAACCAGAACGACGAGTTCCGCGACGCCGACAGCGGACAGCAGGGCGGCGGCGGCGACTCGCAACCGCAACCGCTGCTGCCGGACCTCGCGCAGCTCCGGCTGCTCCGCGGCATGCAGATCCAGGCCGCGGAACTGACGAGGGCGCTGCACGAATCCAGCGACCCCCGCGCGAAGGACGACATCCGGGCGCTCGGCGAGCTCCAGGGCGAGCTGGCGAGCCAGGCCGAGTCGCTCCTCCGGAAACTCGAAAGCCCGCAGCCCGGCGAGATGCCGGCGGGAGGGCCGTGACATGAGAGCGAACACGCTGATGGCCGGGCTCGCGGCGATCCTGATCGGCGCCTCCGGCGCGATGGGGCAGGAAGCGCCGACGCCCCCCGCGCCGCCGCCGGCCGAGCCGCCCAGGGACGAGCTGCCGACGCTCGACGATCTGCTCGGTCTCCCGCAAGCGCCCGACGCCGCCCGTCGCACGCCGGGAACGGACCCGGCGTCGACGGAACTCGAGCGCAAGCTGTCGATGCGCGAAGCCGCGCAGCAATTCAAGCAGGCCGTCGTGCTCATGAGCGAAACGGCCGACCGCATCCGCGGCGCGGGCGATACCGGCATCGCCACCCAGCGCCTGCAGGAGGATGTGGTCCGCAAGCTCGACATGCTGATCCAGGCCGCGGAGCAGAACTCGCAGCAGAGCCAGCAGTCCTCCTCGTCCTCGTCCTCCGGCGACCCCGACCGGCAGAGCCAGCCCAACCAGCAGCGCCCCGAGCAGGGCGAGCAGCAGCAGAACCAGGGCGACAACCGTGCCGAGGCGACCCCGCCGGGACGCGCCGAGGGCGCGCTCGACCCCAACCTCGCCGCACGCGGCGCCGCCTGGGGCTCGCTGCCCGCGCGGGTGCGCGACGCCCTGATGCAGGGCACGCAGGAGCAGTACAGCTCGGTCTACCAGCGCCTGACCGAGGCCTATTACCGCAAACTCGCGGAGTCCCCGAAATGAACCGCGCCTGGCCCGCCGTCATCCTCGCCGCCGGCCTCGCGCTGCCGGTGTCCGCGCGCCAGGAGGCCGTCCGCGCCGACGGCGGCACCAGCGCCCAGAACAACGCCCTCGCCGACGAGATCACGCCCGAACTCGACGCCGCCGTCCTCAAGGGGCTCAAGTACCTCGCCGCACAGCAGACCGACGACGGCTCCTTCGGCGAAGGCCGCTACGGACGCAACGTCGCCGTCACCGCCCTCGCCTGCCTCGCCTTCATGGGCGACGGGCACATGCCGGGGCGCGGCGAGTACGGCCCCATCGTTCAGAAGGGGCTCGAGTACATCCTCGCCAACTGCACCGAGAGCGGCCTCATCGCCGGCGACGCCTCCAACGGACCGATGTACGGGCACGGGTTCGCCGCGCTCTTCCTCGGCGAGATCTGCGGCATGACGCAGGGCGGCGGCGACACGCAGCTCGCCTCGCGCGTGCACGAAGCGCTCGTCAAGGCGATCCACCTGATCGAGAAGACGCAGAACGAGCAGGGCGGCTGGCGCTACAACCCCGTCCCCTACGACGCGGATGTCAGCGTCACCATCTGCCAGATCATGGCTCTGCGGTCCGCGCGCAACGCCGGGCTCGAGGTCTCCAAGCAGACCATCGACCGCGCCGTCGAGTACGTCCGCCGGTGCCAGAACCCCGACGGCGGCTTCAAGTACCAGCTCGAGAGCGGCTCGAGCGGCTGGCCCCGCTCCGCCGCGGGCGTCGCCAGCCTGTACTACGCCGGCATCTACCAGGACGACGCGATCGACAAGGGTATCGAGTACCTCAAGCGCGAGGCCCTCCCCGGCGCGACCGCCCCGTCCCGGGCCCATTACTACTACGGACACTACTACGCCGTGCAGGCCATGTACCTCGCCGGCGGGGACCACTGGTCCAAGTGGTGGCCCGCGATCCGCACCGAACTGCTCGCCGAACAGTCCGGTGAGGGGGGTTGGGAGGATCGCAGCGTCGGTCCCAGTTATGCCACCTCCATGAGCCTCATCATCCTCCAGATGCCCAAGCGGTATCTGCCGATCTTCCAGAAGTAGCCCCGATCCGTTCACGCCGAATGCCATGAACCATCCGTCTGTTCGAGCCCGGTCCCTGGTCGTGTGCGCCGCCGCGCTCGGCGCCGCGTCGTACGCCGGAGCGCAGAGCGCCCCGCGCATCCTGCTCGACCGCGACCTGCGCGAGCGCACCGTCACGCTGACAGGCCTGGACAACCGGACCATCACCTACAGCGACGAGTCCGGCCTGCTCCGCACCGAGTCCGTCTCCGAGTACGTCGCCGTCCTCGCGCCCGCGGCGCCCGACGTGCCCGAGGGAACGTCCATGATCTGGTTCACCGACGGCCGGCGGCTCACCGGTTCGGTCCGCCCCGCCGAGGGAGACGCGCTCAACTGGTCGCATCCCGTTTTCGGAGTCGTCCGTGTCCGCCTCGACGATGTCCGGCGCCTCTTCCTCGCCGACGCCGCGCCCGCCGCGGCAAAGCCGGAGCCCCCGCAGGGCGAAGACCTGATCGTGCTCCTGAACGGCGATCGCCTGACCGGTTTCGTGGATTCCATCGGCTCGCCGATCGTCCTCGAGGTCGGGGGCCAGCCGCGCGAGATCCCGCTCGATCGCGTCGCGGAGGTGCGCCTGGCCAACCCGATCGCGCGTGCCCGCGGCATGACGGTCTGGCTCGCCGACGGCAGCGCCGTGGGCGTCGCCTCGATCCGCACGAACCGCGCGGGCGAGACGCGCATCGTCCCGCGATGGAACGCCAACGCCGAGGACCCCCGCCAGCCCACCGAATCGCCCGAGGACCCCGGCGCCGCGGTCCCGCTCGCCGACATCATCGCCGTCGCCTTCGACGCCGAGCGGCTGATCCCGCTGGCCTCGACGCCCGTGCGTGACCAGCGCCCCGCCGCCGGGCGCCCGTGGGCCGAGTCGATCTCGACGGGCGACGCCGCCTCGGCCCTTCTCGGCGCGCCCGATGTCATCCTTCCCGGCCCGATGACCGTCGAGTGGGACCTGCCCGCCTCCGCTTCGCGCTTCGGCTGCACGGTCGAACTGCCCAGCGCCATGCGGACGTGGGGCGATTGCGAACTGGTGGTGTCCATCGTGGGCGCGGACGGAAAGAGTTCCGAGGTCTTCCGGCGGCGCCTGAACGCCGACGCCCCGACCGCCTCGGTCAACGTCGCGCTCAAGGGCTCGTCGCGCCTGCGCATCGCGGTCGAGGCGGGCGAGTACGGCCCGATCCAGGACCGCCTCGTGCTGCACCGGGCACTCGTGCTCGTCGACCGCTCGCCCGGCTAACGCATCTTGATCGAGGTCAGCGCGATCACCACCAGCAGAACGCTGATGATCCAGAATCGCGCGACCACCTGCTGCTCCGTCCACCCGCCCAGGTGCAGGTGATGGTGGTACGGCGCGCAGCGGAAGATCCGCTTCCCGCCCGACGCCTTGAAATACGCGACCTGCAGCGTCACCGACGCGATCTCCGCCAGGAAGACGCCGCACATCACCAGCAGCACCACCTCCTGCCGGATCACCACCGCCCCGTACCCCAGCAGCCCGCCGAGGCACAGCGACCCCGTGTCCCCCATGAAGACCTGCGCCGGCGAACAGTTCCACCACAGGAACCCCAGGCTCGCCCCGACCATCGCCCCGCAGACCACCGCCAGCTCGTCGGCGCGATAGATGTACGGCACCAGCAGCGTCTGCGCCGCCGCCTGGTCGCCCGCGATCAGCGTCAGCACCAGCAGACCCAGACCGACCGCCACCGTCACGCCGGACGCCAGCCCGTCCATCCCGTCCGTGATGTTCACCGCGTTGCTCATCCCCGCCGTCATCAGCACCGCGATCAAGATGAACACGCCCTGCGGCAGGAAGATCAGCGCCGGGTTGAGCGTCGCCGCCTTGTCGAGGTACGTCTTCTGGAACGGCAGGTTGAGCACGTGCGCCAGGTCCGCCGCCGTCCCCGGCGAATCCCCCGCGCGATAGGCGAACATCCCGATCAGCAGGCCCAGGCCGATCTGAAAGACCAGCTTCTCCCACGCGTACAGGCCCTGCCGGCTCTTGAGCCCGCGCCGGGCCGAGGTCAGCTTCAGCCAGTCATCCACCCCTCCAAGGACCGCCAGCCAGACCAGCACGATCAGCGCCGTGTAGACGTAGAAGTGGCTGATGTCCGCCAGCAGCAGCACCGACGCCCCGATCGCCCCCGCGATCAGGATGCCGCCCATCGTCGGCGTGTTCGCCTTGGACACCGCGCTCTTGCGCAGCGCCTCCGCGTCCGTCAGCCCCGTGTCGCCGATCTTCATCTTCGTCAGCCACGCGATCGTCCGCCGGCCGAAGAAGATCACGATCAGGAACGCGAGAAACGCCGCCGCCAGCGCCCGGAACTGGATCTGGTCGAGAATCTGCAGCGCCCACAGCAGATCGTGGTCGGCCAGCCAGTCGCGGATCTTGTCGTAGAGGATGTACAGCATGAAAGGCCGGCGCCACGAGCCGGAAGTCAGCCCGGGCCGGTCAGACTATCACGGGCACGCAACGCCGCGGCGACCCGCTCCAGGCGCATCCGGCGTGACCCTTTGAGCAGCACGGTGTCCCCCGGGCGCAGCACGTCCGCCGCGGCCGCCACGTGGACGTCGTCGGTGTCGGCGATCACGATCGCCCCGGTGTCGCCCACGGCCCTGGCCGCACGGGCCATGTTCGGGCCCACCAGCACCAGCAGGTCCGCCGCACCGCGCCCGCGGATCTCCCGGATCAGGTCCTCGTGCGCGCCGTCGGAGTGCTCGCCCAGCTCGAGCATGTCCCCCAGGACGGCGACACGCCGCCCGCCGCCGATGTCGTTGAGCGTGATGATCGCGGCCGCCATCGAGTCGGGGTTGGCGTTGTACGCGTCGTTGATCACCCGCACGCCGTGGATCGTCGAAGATTCCAGCCGCATCTCCGCCCCGCGCACCGCGTCCAGCCCCGCCTGCAGCGCCCCGTTCTCCACTCCGAACCGCCGGCCCACCGCGATCGCCGCCGTCGCATTGAGCGCGTTGTGCCGCCCGAGCAGCGGCACGCGGAACGCCCCGCGCTCGTTCACCGTGAACGTCACTCCCGACCCGTCCTGCCGGACGTCCCCGGCCCGCAGGTCCGCGCCGCTCCCCGTCCCGAACGTCACCAGGTTGAACGGCGCCCGACCGTCCGGACCCGCCCTGAACCGCTCGCCGATCACCTCCAGCAGGAACGGCGCGTCGGCGTTGACGACGGCCAGCCCGCCCTGGCGCAGCGACGCCAGCTGCGAGGCCTCCTCCTCCGCCACGCCGCGCAGCGACGACAGGCCTTCGAGGTGCTCGCGCCCGACCCCGGTGATGACCGCCACATCAGCGCCGACCACCCGAGCCAGCTCGTCCACTTCGCCGGGCGCGTTCGTCCCGACCTCGCACACCAGGTACTGGTCGCCCGGACGCGCCCCGAAGATCGTCAGCGGCACGCCCACGTGGTTGTTGAAGCTCTTCACCGACGCCGACCCGCGCAGCCCGCGCGACAGGATCGCGTCGATCAGCCGCGACGTCGTCGTCTTCCCGTTCGAGCCCGTCACCGCGATCACCCGCGTGCCGTCCAGCGTCTTGCGGTACGCCGCGCCCAGCTTCAGAAGCGCACGGCGCGTCCCGGCGACCCGCAGCACGCCGCAGTTGGGCGCCACCGGCGAATCCGGCGCCTCCTCGACGATCGCCAGCGCCGCACCCGCCCGCGCCGCATCGCCCACGTGCAGGTGCCCGTCCGTGCGATCTCCACGGATCGCCACGAAGATCTGCCCCGGCTTGATCGCGCGGCTGTCGGTGCTCACGGCGGGGTGGGGGTCCAGCGCCCGCGCCGACGCCGGCCGGGCCAGCCAGGTCCCGCCGAGCACGGCCCGGATGTTGTCAAACTCCCAGAAGCTCATGCTCGACGGCCGCCCCTCGCCCGGACACCCGCCGCCTTCGCGGGCCGGCGCGTCACGATGACCGGCTTGCGCGCGCCCGGCCTGGCTCGCTTCACGGGCGCAAGCAGTTCCCGCGCGACCTCGCGATCGTCGAAGTGCGTCCTGATCGTCCCCCCCTTGCCGTCGGAGAGGATCTGGTCGGTCTCGTGCCCCTTGCCCGCGATCAGGACGACGTCGCCCGCGCGCGCATCGGCGATCGCCCGCGCGATCGCGCTCCTCCGGTCGGCGTCGACAACCGTTCCCCTCCGCTGGCGCGCCGGCACGCCCGCGATGATCTCGTCGATGATCGCCGACGGCTCCTCCGTCCGCGGATTGTCGCTGGTGATGTACACCGCGTCCGCTAGCTCCGCCGCCGCCGCGCCCATCCGCGCCCGCTTCGTCCGGTCGCGGTCCCCGCCGCATCCGAAGACGACCCGCAGCGTGCCGCCCTTGTCCATCAGCGGACGGATCGCCCCCAGCACCTGCCGCAGCGCGTCATCGGTGTGCGCGTAGTCCACGAGGACGGAATACGGATGGCGCGCCCCGGTCACCACCTCCAGCCGCCCCGGCGGCGCCGCCGCGTGCTCAAGAGCCTCAGCGATATCCGCCGTCTTCACGCCCGCGCCGTGACACGCCGCCGCCGCCTGCAGCGCATTCATCACGTTGTGACGCCCGACCAGCGGCAACAGGCAGGTGATCGCCCCCCACGGGCCGGCAAAGGCCGCCCGCGTACCCGCCATGGTCATCGCTCTGATCGACGCGCGGCACTCGCCCGCCTTCACCTTGCGTCCGACCGCCGCGCCGATCGTGCACCGCAGCACCGGCGCCCGGCAGTCGCGGATCATCCGCGCCGACGCCCGATCGTCCGCGTTCACGATCGCCAGCCCGTTCTCCGGAAGCATCGCGAACAGCTTCGCCTTCGCGTCCGCGTACTTCTCCATCGTCCCGTGGTAGTCGAGGTGGTCCCCCGTCAGGTTCGTGAAGACACCGATCTTGAACGCCAGCGCCGCCGGCCGCTCCTGGTCCAGCGCGTGACTCGAGACCTCCATCACCGCCGCGCGGCAGCCGGAATCCACCATCACCCCGAACGTGCGGCTCAGCTCCGTCGCCGGCGGCGTGGTCAGGATCGACGGCGCGATTTCAGCGCCGTCGTCGATCAGCACGGTCCCCATCAGCCCGCAGCGCACCCCGCACCGGTTGAGGATCTGGTGGATCAGGTGCGCCGTCGTCGTCTTCCCGTTCGTCCCGGTCACCCCGATCAGCGTCAGTCGCCCGGAGGCGGAGCCATAGAACCGCTCCGCGATCTGCGCCGCCGCCAGCTCGACGCCCGTGCCGGCCAGCAGCAGCGCCGCACCGGACCCCTCCGGAAGCCGGAGCGACCGGTCATCCGTCAGCACCGCGACCGCGCCCGCGTCCAGCGCCGCCCGCACGAACTCCCGCCCGTCGGCCTTCTGGCCCGTCCGCGCGATGAAGAGCGAACCGGTCACCACCGTCCGGCTGTCGTCCGTGATGTCGCAGATGCGGATCGCGCCGGCGGCGGCCGTACGGATGTTCAGTCCCGCGATCAGGTCGGCGAGCATCATCGCAGCGCAATCTCCGGAGTCGAACGTGCCCGGTTCTATCGGAGCGCACCCGAGAGCCGGGGTAGTTTTGCACGCTCAGGGCAGGATCAGCATGGCGTCCCCGAAACTGTAGAACCGGTACCGGGCCGCGATCGCCGCCGCGTAGATCTCCCGCACCCGCTCCACACCCCCGGGGAAGAGCGCCGCCACCATCGCCAGCAGCGTCGACCGCGGCAGGTGGAAGTTCGTCAGCAGCCCGTCGGTCCACCGCCACGCGTACCCCGGCGTGATCAGCAGCCGCGTCTCCATCGCCTCCCCCATCGGTCGCGCCGCCGCGAACGACTCGACCGTCCTCGCCGACGTCGTCCCGACGCAGATGACGCGCCGCCCGCCCGCCCGGGCCGCCTCCACCGCCGCGCACGCCCCCGACGACATCCCGCACCACTCCGAGTGCATCCCGTGCTGCTCGACGAACTCGGCCGAGACCGGCAGGAACGTCCCCGTCCCGACATGCAGCGTCACGTCCACCCGTTCGACACCCGTACGAGCCAGGCTCTCCAGCAGGCCCGCCGTGAAGTGCAGCCCCGCCGTCGGTGCCGCCACCGACCCGGGCGCCCGCGCGTACACCGTCTGGTACCGCTCCCGGTCGGTCGAGTCACCGACCGTCATGCCCGCCGATCGGCGAGCCTTCAAGATGTACGGCGGCAGCGGCGTCCACCCCGCCCGCTCGAGCGCCGCCGCGCCGGTCTCGCCCGGCGCACCCCGCACCCGGACCGCCCACGCTCCGCGCTCCTCCGCCTTCGCCGCCAGTTCAAGCGTCACTCCGCAGGCCCGCTCCGACGCATCGAGCAGCTCGACGGTGACGCCCGCGCGCAAGCTCTTGCCCTGCAGCATCGCCACCCATTCTTCCGCCGTGCCCGCCGGCGGGTGCAGACACAACCCCTCGACCCGTCCGCCCGTGTCCGCCCGCCGCCCGACCAGCCGCGCCGGCACCACGCGCGTCGAGTTGAACACCAGGCAATCGCCCGCTCGCAGCAGCGACGGCAGGTCGCGCACACGCCGGTGCTCCAGCCGCGACGAGTCCGAGCGGCTCACCACCAGCAGCCGGGCGCTGTCGCGCGGCTCGACCGCCGTCGTCGCGATCAGCTCCTGCGGCAGGTCATAGTCAAGATCGGAGGTCCGCAGCACGCCCTGTCCCCTGTGACCCGCCGATCACTCGACGCCACGCGCCGTGTTGATCCCGTGCATCACACGTCGCATCCGGCCCGGTCGCCATCGGGCCGATCCACGCGCCCCGTCCGGCCACGCGGCCGAAGCAGGCGATTCTATCGGACGCGCGCCGGCCCCCGTCGCGCGGCACGCCATTCGGACGGAGTGGAGCGTGACCCCGTGCTCTCCAGATCCGATCGGTCTTCCGGCGGCATTCCCGCCGGCCCGGCCCGAGCCGCGCATCAAGCCCGTGCCGCCATGCGGCGATCGCGCGCCACTGCCCTTTGACCGCTTTCTGGAGAGGCTCAACAAGGAAGAACGCGCCGCGCTCCCCCGAACCCGGCCGCACCGGTCGACGCCCGCGGACCCCTCACCCGGCGCGCCCCGCCGCCCGGACTCTCCCCGGCTCGGCGACCTCACGCCCGTCATCCCGACCGTCGTGGAGCACCGCCTGCGCGTGCACTACCGGATCGAGGTGCCCATCCCGCTGGGCCACATGATCGATCTCTTCGCGTAGGACCTAGTACGCCCGCTCCAGCTTCGCCCCGGGGTAGAAGCGCACGAGCATGGTGCGCCAGTCGTCGCCCCGCGCCGCCATCGCCTGGGCGCAGTGCTGGCACATGCCGACCCCGTGCCCGAACCCGCGCCCGCTGATCGAGACCTGCGATCCGTTGAACACGAACGCGATGTCGCCGCTCGCGACCCGCGTCTGCGATGTGATCGCCGGCAGCCCGGACGCGCTGAAGTTGCACGCGATCCGCAGTTCCTCGGCGCTCAACAGGTAGGACCGCCCGTCCGAATCCCGCAGCCGGTACGCCGCGGGACGGTTGTCGCCGTTCGTCCGGTCGACCGACACGTTGATGATCGTCGAAGCACGCTTGATCTCGTTCCCGCTCGAGGCGCCCCACGCCCGAACCCGGCGCGTCAGTTCGTCGATGTCGCGCGCCACCGTCCAGCGGTACAGCTTCGAGTCCGTGCACATCGACGGCCGGCTGTGCGACTGCAGCGGCGGATCGAGGTTGTACTCGAACCCGGCCGTGGTCGGCCACGTGTCCGCCGCCGACGCCGTCCGTCCACCGCACGTGCTCGAGTAGTACGTGCGCAAGAGGCGGTGCTCCCACGTCAGCACCACGCCGCGCGTGTTCTTCACCGCCTGCAGCGCCACCGGCAGCACGGTGCTGCCGCCGTACACCTGGTCCGCCGTCGTGCTCTCCACGTCAAAGTCGCGCCCCACCCCGATCGACCGCTGCCGCTCGTGCAGCGCGTACGAACGCGCCGCCACCGCCTGCACCTCGAACGCGCCCAGCGACCAGTGCTGGTACAACTCCTTGGCGATCACCCCGGGCAGATACGTCTCGACAGGGATCAGCGCCACCACGTCGAACGAGCCCGCGATCGTCCCGTCGGCGGCCCTCAGGGGACGGGGGATCAGCCGCAGTCGTCCCGGGTACACCGTCCCGTCCACCGTGATCCGCGCCCCCTCGCCGCTCTCTTCACCCGCCACATCCGCCGCCGCCCACGGCTCAAGAACCGTCCCCACCCCGTTCGCCCCGACGATCGACAGCCGTCCCGTCGCGGCATCCACCTTGACGTCCGCCGGACCGCTGATCTCCGTCACCACGCCCGCCGGTGATCCGATCTCAAAACGCGTCGCCCCGGAGAGCCGCGTCTGCCCGATCCCCGTCCGGATCCGGACCCGCACATCGGGCTCGCCGGGCAACTCGACCCCAACGTCACGCGGCACCGCGGTGGTCGGACGGGTCCAGCTCTGGCACGAAGCCACCCCGATCACCGCCCCGAGCAGCAGCAGCGCGACCGCTCCGACCGCCGCCTGACGGCGCGTCAAGCCGAAATGTGAAGTTGGGTGCTCGGCTGTCATGTCGTGCGTCCGATCCCGCCCCGCCCACACCCCGCCACCAGCCCCTGTAGGATACACGCTCTCAACCCGGGGGCGCCCCCGAACCGTCCCCGCCCATCGTGGAGGCCGTGCACATGATGTCACGAACCGGGATTGCTCGTCGGGCGGCCGCTACCACGAGTCTGATCGGCACACTGCTGTTCGCCGCGGGAGTGTCCATCGCGCTCGTCGCCCCGCTCGCCTCCTGCGGCGGCGGCGCGTCCATCGACAAGGACACGAACTCGCCCTACCAGGGGCCCGAGATCAGCATCGACTCCGCCGGGCCGCAGCACATCATCCTCGTGCAGGCCCCGTCGGCCGGATGGACCGTCGTCTTCGATCAGACCCGCCCGGCCCTCGGTACCACCGAGGTCTTCGTCTCCCTCATCCGCCCGAACCCAGCCTTCCAGCACGCACAGGCCGTCGTCGAGCAGCGGCTCGGCTCAACCGTCGCGTCCAACTCGCGGATCAACGTCTTCGCCCGCGTCTGCGACCACGGCGCCGATCCCAAGGACTTCGCCTACCGATCCGCCGGCCGCGCCGCCCGTGAGCCATGACCGCCGATTCACCGAGCCTCCGGGATCTCGTGCGCCTGACCCTCACCCCGGGCGTCGGACCCATCCTCATCGCACGGTTGATCGAGGCCTTCGGCGAGCCCGCCGCCGTGCTCGCCGCCTCGGCAGCACAACTCGAACGCATCAAGGGCATCGGGCCGGGCCGATCGCCGTTGATCGTCCGCGGCCTCAAGGAATCCGCCGATCTCGTGGACGATGAACTCGCCCTCGCGGCGAAGCTCGGCGTCCGGCTCGTCCCGAAATCAGACCCTGAGTATCCGCCGCTGCTCGCCGAGATCCGCGATGCGCCGCCACTCCTCTATGTCCGCGGCCGGTTGCTCCCGGACGGCCCCGACCGCTACCCGGTCGCCATCGTCGGCTCCCGAAACTGCACCGCCTACGGCATCGAGCAGGCGGAACGCTTCGCCACCGTCCTCGCCGCCGCCGGGCTCACCATCGTCTCCGGGGGCGCTCGAGGCATCGACACCGCCGCCCACCGGGGAGCGCTGCGGGCCGGCGGGCGCACCGTCTCCGTGCTCGGCTGCGGCCTCGCGCACTGCTACCCACCGGAGAACGCCGAACTCTTCGAACGCATCGGCGCCGGCCCCGATCCCCGCGGCGGCGTGGTCTCCGAGCTCCCGCTGCGCGTGCCGCCAGACGCCGACAACTTCCCCGCACGCAACCGGATCATCTCCGGACTGAGCCTCGGCCTGATCGTCATCGAGGCGGGCAGCCGGTCCGGTGCGCTGATCAGCGCCCGGCTCGCCGCCGAAGACCACGGGCGCGAGGTCATGGCCGTCCCCGGACGGGTGGACTCTCCCTCGAGCGCGGGATCGCTCGAACTCCTCAAATCGGGAGGGGCCCTCCTCGTCACCGATCCGGGCGATGTCTTGGCCATCCTCGAATCTCCCGCCCGTCACTCGTTCGAGGGGTCCCACGAATCCCGCTACGCCGACCCGTCCCGCGAACCGGCGGGTCTCTTCCGGCCCGACACCGCCGTCGAAGCCAAGGCCCCGGGTCTGACCGACACCCAGCGCTCGATCCTCGATGCCCTCGAGGATCCGCTCACGGTCGACGAGCTTGCCCGTGCCGTCGGTCAGGATGTCGGAGCCCTGCGAGCCGACCTGACCGTCCTTGAGATCCAGAAGCGTGTCCAGCGGCTCGGATCGAAGATCGGCAGGGCTCGGCGGTAGGGTCGATCCCCCAAGAGAAGCCGCAAACATGGATGCTCCAAGGGCTTGCAGAGGGCCCAAGTGGCCGTTCAGGAAAAAAACGGGTCCTGTTGGCAAGACACTTGCCGTGTGGCAATTGCTTGGCTATCGTGTACCGAACAAAAGTGAAAGAAAACTGTCGCATGACTCTCGGGACTGACGATCACAACTGCACGTTCGATGGGCCCGCGTCGGGCCCGGGCCGGGGACCGGCACTCCAACATCCGCGAGCGGAGGCCTCCAGCGCTGAGCCCGAACTGCCGCAGATCCGCGGCGGACGGACCATGCGTACCGGTTCGATCGGTGAGGGATCGCCCGATGAGTTCCAAATCCAGACCATTGCTTGTTCTTGGTCCGGGCGGCGAGTTCGTGACGGAGTTCCGTCCCGACAACGCGGGACGCCTGGTCGCCGGCGCCGCCGTCATCGGCGAGCCCGTCGAGGTCGGAGGATGGCTGGCGCGCCTCGGCGCGCTGGTCGGCGGGCTCATGCTCGCGGACGGATTGTTGAAACGGCAGGCCGGCGTCCTGCGGGGCTTCGTCGCCCCGGCATCGCCGACGGACGCCCGGCCAAGGTTGTCGCGACGGCTGGACATCATCGAACCCCTTCGTGAGGAGTGCATACATGAATCTCACACCCAAGCAACTGCGGATCCTTCAGCTCATCCGCGACTGGCGTGTCCGGCGCGGCTATTCCCCGACGATGCAAGAGCTCGCCGACGAGATCGGCGTCAGCAAAGTCACGGTCTTCGAGCACGTCGAGGCCCTCATCAAGAAGGGCGCCCTCGTGCGAGAGCCCAACAAGGCTCGCTCTTTGTCGATCGCTGAGGGCACGGCCGTCCCGGACGAGTCCCGCCCTCTGCGCTTCCCGCTCGTGGGGAAGATCGCCGCGGGCTACCCCATCGAAAAGGTCGCCGACGAGGACGATATCGATCTCACCGAGATCCTCGGCAGCAAGCCGGGCCGGCAGGACACGACCTTCGCCCTCAAGGTCGAGGGCGACTCGATGCGTGACGAGGGCATCCTCAGCGGCGACTACGTCCTGGTGGAGCGCACCGAGGTCGCCCGCAACGGCGACCGCGTCGTCGCTCTCCTCCCGGACGGCCAGACCACCCTCAAGACCTTCTACAAGGAGGACGACCACATCCGCCTCCAGCCCGCCAACCCGGCCTTCGACCCCATCAAGGTCAAGTTCTGCCAGGTCCAGGGCATCGTCAAGGGCGTGGTGCGAAAGTACTGAAGGTGCGCGCCCGACGGCGGGAATGATCCCAACGACTGACGGCTACTTCGTACCCGTCCCCCGGTTCCAATAGAAAACCGCCGTTCCATCGTCGCGCTCCATCAGCGCGGCGAGTTCGGCCACCGCCGCCTCGATCTCGTCCCGCGCGGCCAGGCCCCGTTCGATCAGCGCCCGCTCGCCCGACCGGATGTTCCCGATCAGGTTGGTGACCCAGCCCGCGAATCCGGGCGAACCCGACCAATGCACCTCCGGCGCGATCGACAACTCGATCGATCGGAATCCGGCTCCCTTCAGCAGCGGGAAGAGCCGCAGCCCGATGGACGCGTCGCCGCCCAGTTGTGACTGCAGCCGGCCGAACTTCGCCCACAGGGCGTCAAAGCGCGGCGTCGGCGGATGGAACCGGTTGATCTCGATGTTGTTCTCCTGCACCGCCACCCGACCGCCGGGGCGCAGCACGCGCCGCATCTCGGTCAGCGCCCGCCCCGGGTCCGCCAGGTGCTCGAGCACGTAGCGGCAATACACAAGGTCGAACGACGCATCCGCGAACGGCAGCGCGTGCGCGTCCCCCTGCACGAACTCCACGTTCGGCGCCGACGACCGCCGCTGCGCCTCGGCCAGTTGGGCCCCGGCGTGCTCGATCCCCGTCACGCGCACCGCCCGCGACGCCACCTCGACCGCCAGCAGCCCCAGTCCGCTCCCGACCTCCAGCACGCGATCGCCGCCCGCCGGATTGAGGTACCTGACGAACTCCGCGTTCGTCATCGCGTTGAGCCTGGCGAGGCGGTCCTGTTCGGAGGGGTCGGTGCCGTGGATGTACGAGGCGTCGGGCATGGTGAGGAAGTGGGGGAGCGGCGGCTAGAACCTCTTGTGCACCGCCCGGCCCTCCGGGCCCTTCAGGCCGAGGATCGCGCGGGCCAGCGACAGATCGATCGGAAGCGTGATCTTGATGTTCCGCGGGTCGCCCGCGATCACCGTCACCGTCTCGCCCAGCCGCTCCACGAGCTGCGCATCGTCCGTGCTGCTCAGGTCCGGCTGCCCGTACGCGCGCCGCAGCAGGTCGGCCCGGAAGACCTGCGGCGTCTGGACCGCCACCAGCCGCGCCCGGTCGATCGTCGCTTCCACCGTCCGCACCACCGTGTTCCGCTTCGCCCCGCCGCCCAGGATGGCGTCCAGCGGATCGACGTCCCGGTCGTCGGACTCGCGCGCCGCCGCCCGCTTGAGCGTGTCGGAGACATCCAGCGCCGGCACCACCGCCGCGTACTTCCCCGCCGCGTCGAAGACCCGCTCGATCAGTTCCATCGGCGTGCACGGCCGCGCGGCGTCGTGCACCGCGATGTGCGTCGCATCCGCCGGCACTTCGCCCAGAGCATTCCGAACCGTTTCATGCCTGTGCGTCTCGCCGCCGGCGCACACCTTCACGCCCAGCAGGCCGAGCTTGTCGCCGTGCCTGGCCTTGAACTCCGCATGGGCCTTGGCCTCGGCCGGACCCGCGACCACGATCGCCGAAACCGCGTCGTGGTTCGTGAAGAGCTCGACCGTCCGCTGCAGCACCGGCCGCCCGCCGAGGTCCTCGTCCAGCTTCGACCGGGGGAACTCGCTCGCCTCCGAGTACCGCTTCGAGAACCCCGCCGCGGGGATGATGACGGCGATCTTCATGCCGCCAGCGTACGCCGGGTCGGCCCGAGCGGGCCAACCGGCCCGCCGTCGAATGAAAAACGGGCCGCCCGGCGTTCCGGGCGACCCGCATGGATCAGATTGCACGAGACTCAGGCGCGACGACGGCGGGCGGCGAAGAGACCGCCAAGGCCGAGCAGGCCGAGCGCCGACGGCGCCGGGACGATGCTCACGTTGTCCCAGCCGGTCGCGTTGTTCACGTTCCCCGTGAACAGACGGATATCGGTCGGCAGCGGCTTGGCCAGCACGTTGTTCTGACCGCCGGCCAGATACCAGCCCAGACCGCTGACGTCCACGGTCGTCACCGGCCCGCCGGCCGTGATGTCCTGGATCGACACCGACAGGATCTGGTTCGTGCCGAAGTCCCACTTCGTCGACTGGTGAATCCAGTGATCGGTGGGGATGTTCTGCCAGGCAGCCCCGGGCGACTGGAACGCCGGAGCCGCTCCGCCCGCGGCGCTGAACACGCCGTAGACGATCTCGTACGAAGTCGGGCTGGCCGGCACCATGTACCGCATCAGCTGCTGCCAGTAGTTCGCCGTGCTCGAGGGCTGCAGCGAGAAGCTGCCGAGGTTGTTCACGGGCGTGACGCCCGCCGGCCCGACGAAGAGGCCGTTGACGTCCCAATCGGCAGTCCAGATGTTCGTGCTGCTGAAGTCATGAGCGTGCTGGGCGCGCCCGATGTTGTTCGGAGCCGCCGTGCCCGCCACGCCGACGAACTGATCGCCGCCGTTCGGGTTGTTCGAGAAGCCGATCGCGTTGCCGGCGTACGTGTGCACCTTGAAGTCAACGCTGCCCGCGACGGGGTTGTACCACCCGTCCTGGCCGCCGCCGCCGAAACCATTCGTCAGCAGCGTCCCGGCCGCGGAACCGGTGTAGACCGGGCCCTCGAAACCGGTGATGAAGTCGGCCCGGGCAGCCGCGGCCGCTCCGAGTCCGGCAAGAACAAAAGCAAGCACTCTCATGGTCAGCTCCTCCCACAAACGAACGGGGTTTCCGTTGCCGATTGCCCGTCTGCTCCGCGTGAACGCCACCGGTGCCCGGGCCCAACCGACTCTTGTCACTCTCCGAACCACGAACAAAGGCAACGCCCCGCCGCCGCGGGAGCCGCGCCGAATCGATCACTCAACTTTGAACACGTGCCTCGACATTCTCTCTCCGCGACCGGTCGTCGACCGCCGTTCCGCCAGAGCGGCGCGCCCCGGCGGTCGACTCAAGAACGAGCCCATGATGCCCGGAGGCGAGGGGCGCTGTCAACACAAAAAACATGCAAATTCCGAGCCCACCGGGAAACCCCCCAAGCCCCGCCCCGACCGGCAGGCGAACGACCGGCGTAAAGGGGCCCCCCGGACCCGCCAGGAAGGCCCGGCGGCCTATGATTCCACGCTCTTTGACAACCTGGGGCCGAACTGGATTCGACCGGGCAATGAAGGTCGGATGTGGCGCGTCGAGGAGCATGCCGGCCTCGTAAAAAGCATGCAAAATCATAATTGCCAACAGCAATTACGCTCTCGCGGCCTAAATAAGGCCGCACGATCCCCGTCAGACGCCCGATGTGGCGGGGATCGAAGACATCGGGCTGGCCGCTGTGCGTCGTGCTCAGGAGCAGCGGTGAGGAGTTACTGAGGGCTGGGTTGGGCGGAACGCCGTCGGTGGCGGCCCGCTCCGCTGAGATCAAATCACCGAACACACGCGTAGAGGCATCCGGCTGACTGTCACGGGACGGGGGTTCGATTCCCCCCGGCTCCATTCTCATCCGCGCCTCCGGGCTCGGCGGACACCGATCGGTGTCCCGTTTCGCTCCGACGATCTCGGATCCCTCCTCTCAGCAGAAAGGGGACTTCCATGCTGCGCTGGTCCATCGCCTTTCTCATCGTGGCCCTGATCGCCGCCGTGCTCGGGTTCGGCGGTATCGCCGCGGATGCCGCGGGCATCGCCAAGGTCCTCTTCTTCATCTTCCTGGTCTTGTTCGTTCTGTCCCTTGTGTTCGGCGGCCTCCGCAGGGGCGGCAAGCCGTAGCGCGCCCTGTTCCGGTGAACCCCGGCGCCGCACCTCCGGGTCTGAGAATCATGACAAAGCAGAAACGGGCCGCCCGGCCTTCCGGGCGGCCCGTATTCAGTTGTTCCCCGGAACTGTGCTCAAGCGCGACGCCGGCGGGCGCCGAACAGTCCGGCGAGGCCGAGCAGCGCAACGGCCGAAGGAGCCGGGATGATGGACACATTGTCCCAGGCCAACGCGTTGCGATTGCCGTTGCCCGAGTTCGTGCCGCCGAACAGCCGGAAGCCGGTCGGCGTCGGGGCTCCGGCCGCGCCGCCGAAGAGGTATCGGTCAACAGGATTGTGCACGACCGTCGTGTTGGTCGTCAGATCCGTGATCGAGACGCTCAGAATCTGATTGGTGCCCAGATCGAACGTCGTGCCCCACCGGTACCAGTGGTCCATCGCCAGGTTCTGGAAGGCCGGGTCGGGCACCGACTCCGTCAGCTGCGTGCCCGCGGCGTTGAACCAGACGTAGTCGGCGTTCCAGGCGCCGCCCGTGGCCGTGTTGGCCCAGCGGGCCAGGCCGATGAACGACTGCTGCCCGGGAAAGACCTGCGTGGAAAAGCTCCCGATGTTCTGGGAGAACGGGGCTCCCGCTCCCAGGAGGGCCGTCGCGGCCGCGATATCAAAGGACGCCGTCCAGACGCCGGTGCCTGATCCGTACGTGATGTCCCGCTGCGCCCGCGAGAACGGCTGCGGCAACCCCTGCGCCGGGTCGGCCCCGATGGAGGCCGCGAACTGCGTGCCGCCAGTCGGATTCAGCGGAAGCCCCAGGGCGTTGCCGGCGTAGGTCATCACCAGGCCGTCCTGGCTTCCCGCGACCGGGATGTAGAACCCGTCCTGCCCCGTCAGGACAGTGCCGGCGGGCGATCCAGCGTAGGTGTTCGGCTCAAACCCCGTGGTGAACTGGGCCTGGGCCTCGCTGCCTAGCGCGACGGCCAGCGCAAGAACAAACGGACTCGAGAATCGAACGGTCATGTTCTCCTCCTTTGGCAAGTCGCCAAACCGTCCGGCAGCGGCGCTCCCGGACATCTTGTCTCTCTTTGGACTGTAACGCGCGCCCCTGATCGGCCCCAAAGGAAATGCGCCCGCAAGATCGGAAAATCCTGCGCCCGCGCCCTTTGTTCGGGCCCTGCTTACGAGGTGTTGGGCAGAAGTTTGCAGCTCGATGATGACGCCGCGCACAGCACGATTCCGGACTTCGCGATCGAGTTCGACCCCGCCGCCCGATTCACGCCGGACCCCGCATCCATCCGGTCCGCTCAGAGCCACCGCGCCCGTCGGAACACAACAACAAGGGCCACCGCCAGAGCCCCGAGCATGCCGCACACGATGATGAAAGCCCACGGGTTGTCGCTCCCGGGGATGCCGCCGACGTTGATCCCGAGGAGCCCCGTGATCAGGCCGAGGGGCAGGAAGATCGCGGCCACAAGCGACAGCAGATACATCGTCCGGTTCATGTGCTCGGCGATCCGGCTGGCCAGTTCCTCCTGCGCGATCGCCGCCCGCTCGCGGGCCGCGTCCAGGTCCTCCACGTAACGAGTCACGCGATCCGCGGCGTCGCGAAGCCGGCCCAGATGCGCCCTCTTCAGCCATTCCGGTGGCGTGGACGGCGCGCGAAAAAGCGCCTCACGTTGAGGGGCCAGATAGCGACGCAGCATGATGCACTCGCGACGCACCTGCGCCAGGTCCCGCCGCAGCGTCTTCGCCGGTGACGTGACCAGAATCTCCTCGAGATGGTCGACCCTGTCCGAAAGGTCCGCGATCACCGGCTCCATCCGCTCGGTCAGACGCGAGGCCAGAGACACGAGCAACTCGGGTGCGCCCACCGGTCCCCGCCCGGCCCCAAGGTCATCGCGCAGGTCCTGGGCCGCCAGCAGCCGGCGGTGCCGCACCGTGATGACACGGTCCTTCTGCACCCACGCCCGAAGGGAGACCATGTCCTCAGGGTCCGCCCCGGGGTTCAGGTTCACGCCGCGCAGATTCACCAGCAGGCCGTCCCCGATCGCCTCCCAGCGCGGCCGCGTCTCCTCTTCGAGCAGAGCGTCGGCGACCTCGGGCGAGAGCCCCGCCTCCCGGCGGACCCAGGCCCCCGACGCAGCGCCGACGCGATCCAGATGAACCCAGAGGTGCCCCTTCTCGCCGGTCCAGTTGCGGACGCCCGGCCAGTCGAGGGACACGGCGCCGCCCCGACCGTCCATGAGGAGCGCGGCCAGAAGCCCATCAGGCACGTCGGTGTGCATCGGTATCTCCGGGTCCTGAGCGATCCGGGCCATGGTACTCGCCGCCCGCCAGGACGCTCCCCGCCGTCGTCCGCCAAAACGAGAACGGGTCGCCCGGAAGGCCGGGCGACCCGAACGGAGCAGAGAGTGACCGCGATTCAGGCGCGGCGGCGACGACCGGCGAAGAGACCGCCGAGGGCGAGCATCGCCATCGAAGCCGGGGCCGGAATGATCTCAAAGTTGTCGAAGCCGAAGACGTGGATGTTGTTCGCGCCGCCGCCCGCGAAGAAGCGGACGTCCGTCGGAATCGCCTGCGTCGGGTTCGCCCCGCCCGCCAGGTACCAGCCCATGGCCGAAACATCGACGACGACGGGCGCGGCCGCGTCGTGCAGGTTGTCGATCGACACCGACAGAATCTGGTTCGTGGTGAAGTCCCACGTCGTCGACTGGCGGTACCACGTGTTCAAGCGGAGCGCATCCCAGTCCGGGCCGGGGAGCGTGTTGGCCTGCTGAACGCCCGCCGCGTTGAAGAACACGTAGTTCGCGTCGTAGGCGTTGCCCGTGGCCAGGTTGTCCCAGGTGTACAGCGTCTGCCAGAACCGCGAGGTCGCCGACGGCTGCAGCGAGAAGCTGCCCAGGTTGTTGATCGCCGGCAGGACGCCGCCGAACCGGTCAAAGTTGATGTCGAACGACGCCGTGTACGTGGTGTTGGACAGGAAGTTGATCGCGTGCTGCGCACGACCGAAGCCGGAGGCGCCGAAGTTCTGAACCGCGGCGAACTGGGCGTTGCCGGTCGGGTTGTTCACCAGACCCACCGCGTTCCCCGCGTAGGTGAAGACCTTGCCGTCCGTGCTGCCGTTGACCGGGTTGTACCACCCGTCCTGGCCGCCGCCGCCGAACCCGTTGGTCAGCGCGGTGCCCGCGGCGGAACCCGCGTAGGTCGGGGGCTCAAAGTTGGTGGCGTACTGCGCCTGAGCCGCGCCCGTCAGCGCCAAGCCCGCGACAATCGTGACTGCTTTGAACATTGTTCTCTCCGTTCCGTTTGACGAACTGCTCTCCGCGTAGCTCTCTCCGCGTACCGGCTTCTACCGGGACGACAAACAAACTCGACCCGGCGCCGTCGGCACGCCGTGAAAACTGCATCAAGGTCGCGGCAGCCTATCGAAACCCAAACGCCGCGCCGTGACGGAGTCTCCGGTAGTTCATTGTGCACGAGATTCGGAGTTCAGCAACCAAAATCCCCCAAAAAGGAGGGAATCATGAGAAGATTCCCCCCAGAATGGAGCCACGCAAGGCGGTCGGTCGCTCCCAGGTCACAACCCTGTGAATCTGGACAACGCAGATCGGTGTTGGTACGGCTGGTGTGCGCCGAAAGAGCCGGGCGCCGGGCCCATCACAGCTGCGGCCGGCGACCCGCGGCACAGAGACGCGACGCCCTTAGACTGCCCCGAGCCCGCGTGCGCGGCGGTCCGAGCCGCACGGTGGCGCACTCCCGGCCCTCCGGACCGAAGCGTCACCCGCCTCCCGTGCGTGCCGGCCAGGGAGCGCTCGCATGGGCCTGATCCACGAGTTCAAGGAGTTCGCCGTCAAGGGCAACGCCGTTGACATGGCCGTCGGCATCATCATCGGCGCCGCCTTCGGCAAGATCGTCAGCTCGCTGGTCAACGACATCGTCATGCCGCCGATCGGCGTCCTGCTGGGCGGCGTGGATTTCAAGGACCTCGAGTGGGTGATCAAGGAAGCGTCGGTCGACGCGGCCGGCGCCGCGATCCCCGCGGTCTCCGTCCGCTACGGCATGTTCCTCAACACCGTGATCGATTTCCTCATCGTCGCCTTCGTCATCTTCATGGTGATCCGGACGATGAACCGAGCGCTGCGCAAGCGGCCCGCGCAGGCCTGACGCCGCTCAGTTCCCCCCGTCCTTGCGGAGCAGTTCGATCTGGCCCTGCCGCGCCTCATCGATCGCCTCGCCGAGGATCCGCGCGGCCTCCTGCGGCGCGTGGAAGCCCATCGAGTTCTCGGCGTTGATGAAGTCCACGCGGTACTGCGCCTTGCGCTGGAGCGCGCGGGCCTCCGCGAGATGCGCGTCCGGAACCCCGCGGGCCATGGCCTGCTCGAGCTCGCCGATCAGGCCGACGACCGCGTCGAGGGCGCGGTCCATGAGCTGCTTGGTGCGGTCCTGCACCGCGAACACGCGCTCCTTGATCTCGTCCTCGCCGTAGCGGTGGCACACCTGGCAGGCCTTCGAGACGTTGAGGAGCGGGCTGCGGACGTGGTGGTCGCTGATCTTCATCGCGCCCTCCCTCACGTAGGGCATGTGGCAGTCGGCGCAGGAGACGCCGGAGCGCGCGTGGATGCCTTGGCTCCACAGCTCGAACTCCGGGTGCTGCACCTTGATGACGTCGGCGCCGCTGATCTTGTGCTTGAAGTCGGAGAAGGGCGCGCCATCGGAGAACTTGTACTCCGCGTAGTAGGCCTCCATCGCCTCGGCCTTCACGCCTTTGTGCCACGGGAAGAAGAGGAGCGCCTTCGAGGCGCAGTAGTACTC
>CAZMPE010000002.1:0-894 GCA_964567955.1 uncultured Phycisphaeraceae bacterium
GAACGAAGCGCGGTCCATGGTCGACCTGACCCTGGGAGAATACATCCCGGCTACGGGTTCGGACGTCCTGGTCGATTTCGACAAGGAGGGGCTCGTCAACTGGGCCCGCAACCGCTTCGGGGTCCAGCTCTCGCCCGACGATGTCGGCGACCACCTGGACCGCAAGCAGATCACGACCACCCTGGAGGAAGCGGCCGAACGCCGCATCGACGAAGCCGACCTCTCCGGGATCGATGTGTTCCTTGCGCCCAACTACGGGGCCCAGCAGCTCAGCGCGTGGGTCAAGTCCAAGTTCGACATCGACATCTCCGTTGAGGAGATCAACAAAGCTCAGAAAGACGAGGAGAACACGCCGGAGGATCTGCTCGTCCGGCGCGCGGAGGAGCTGTACGCGAAGCGCGAGGTCGAGTACCCCGTCGAGTTCGCGATGGATATGACCATGCTCCTGATGCGGCAGAACCCGCAGCAGGCGCTCGCGTACCTCGTCGGATGGGCGAACCGGCGGTTCGGCCTGGAGTACAGCGACGAGCGAATCCGCACGACGCCGCCGATGAAGATCCGCGAAGAGTTGATCGCGGCATCGCGGAAGTTCGTCGAGTCGGGCCGGCTGGAAAAGGAGATCGCCGACGCCCTGGCCTGCAAGGACGACGACGCGCTCGAGAAGCACATCATGAATCGCTTCGGCGTGGGGATGCCCGAGTGGATGCGGTACCTCGATGAAGAGGATCGGCCGGACGCCATCCGGGCCCGAATCGAGAGCATCCTGCGGGCCGAGCAGCTCCAGTTCGAGCAGACCATCCTGCTCGAGACCCTGGACTCGGGGTGGAAGGACCACCTGCACGCGATGGATCAGCTGCGCGAGATCGGTGGGGATCTGCAGGCCGCCGACACGCC
>CAZMPE010000002.1:904-16503 GCA_964567955.1 uncultured Phycisphaeraceae bacterium
AACTTCCGCGCGTACAGCCAGCAGGACCCGCGCATCGAGTTCAAGCGCGAGGGATCGCGCATGTTCTCCGACGCGCTCGATGCCGTCCGCGACCGCATCACCGATTACGTCTTCAAGGTTCGCCTGACGCCCTCGGCCATGGGCGCCGGGGCCCCGCCGCCGCCGCAACGCCCACGGCCGCCGGCGCCCGCGCCGACCGGAGGCATGTACCTCGACGACGGCCCGGGCAAGCCGGCCGGCGCGAAGGCGGCCGCCGCGGTGACGTCGATTTCCGGGCCCGGCCTCGACGCGCCGACGCCCGCTCCGGACCGGCACCAGAGGGACCTCGAGGCCGCCCAGCGGGCCGGAACGGACCCGTCGGACAAGGCGAGCGGCGCCAAGGCTCAATCCGACGCGGCCCGCGCGGCCTTGGAGGCGGACAAGAACGCGAAACGGAAGCGGTAGGGCCCCCCGCCGCATCAGGAGAGGGTCGTCGGGCGTATAACCGGGTAGGGGCTATCCTTTCGTCGGTTCACTCGCGGAGTCATCACCATGCGGCGGACCAGGAACACGCGCCAGCCGGCCTTCACGCTCATCGAGTTGCTGATTGTCATCGGGATCATCGCGATCCTGGTGGGGATCGCCATCACGGTCGGGGCCAAGGTTCTGTCCTCGGGTAAGGAGCGACTGACGCTCGACGCCCTCAAGGTGCTCGACCAGTCGCTGGCGGAGTACGTTGCGAGCAAGGGCGGCAATCCGCCGGCGACAGTCGACGACCCGCGCCCCGGCAATACAGGGGCCACGATCTACATCCAGCCCGTGGCCGATGCCACCAACATGGCCGACGGCGTGACGATCAACAGCGTCGGGCTGTACGTGGCCCAGTGCAGAGGCCTGGCGAGCGTGGACGCGATCTTCAAGGGCCTCGACGCAAAGATCTTCCGTCTGTACGACCCCGACGGCACGAGCGCGGGCTGGGACAATCAACCGGAGTTGCTCACCGTCTTCGACGGCTGGGGGAATCCGATCCGTTACGTGCACCCCGCCTTCCAGGGCCTCATCTACGGCCCGTGGCCGACGCTCTCGACGCCGACGGCGAGTGTGCCGACCTCGGCCGTTCTGGGCGCGCCGCCGGCGAACCGGGCCTACGGCATTGTGGATATCCGTCGCAACAACCAGGCCGGGGGCGACGCCGATGGCGGACGCGGCCCGGGCGGACGTCCGTACTTCTACTCGGCAGGGCCGGACGGCGACCCGTCGACCATCGCCGATAACGTCTACCTGAATCAGCCGCAGATCCAGAAGAACTGACCGCGTATCGCCGATACCGGGCCCGGCGGCGTTGCCGTGCTATGATGGACATTCCGGGGTGTAGCGCAGCTTGGTAGCGCGTCTCGTTCGGGACGAGAAGGTCGAAGGTTCAAATCCTTTCACCCCGACTTCTTGAGAGATCAAGCCCTCCGGCGAGCGCCGGAGGGCTTTCTTGTTACACGGAAGGGACATGCGCCCAAGCTCCGCGGATGTAGCATCTCCCGATGCGGGCGGCCCTCCCCTTGTCGATCGCGTGCATGCTGGGGTGCGGCTGCGCCATCGCTCCGCCCCGCGTGCCGCCCGGCGCCGAGCAGGTCGCAACCGTCGAGCGCTGGCCCACGGCCGAAGAGATCGGCGCCTGGACAGTCTCCATGGACGAGGCGCTTCGCATCGCCCGCGACGCCCAGGTGGACCAGGATCCTCGCCACATGAAGTACCGCGTCAGCCCGGTGGTGCGCGGAAGCGAGCAGTTCTGGCGAGTGACCGGCGCCAGCGTGATCGCGGGCAGTTGGGACGCAGAGGTCGACGCCCGATCCGGCTCGATCCTGCGGACGCGGCATTTCCGCGGGCGCTAGGCCCCAATCGCTGTGCGCCGCACTCGAGGCACGACGTGTCCGCGGCCGGGCCCGCGCGGTCGTAGCCGTACCGGGCACACGCGCCGGCTCGAAACGCCGGCCGCGCCTCGATCCCTCGGCGGAGCCTCCGCGGGTTCGACCCGCCGGAGCACCGTCGGCAGGCATTCTCGCGAGGGGCTATCTGGCAGCAGCGGCGATGGGACGCCGAGGCGGGTCGGTCGTCGGGGTACACGATTCCGGCGGAATCTCTGGCGACGATCATGTCCATGTCGATGCGCGGAACCAGCGCGGTGGTCGTGCAATGACTCTCCCGTGCGCGGCAAGGTTCGGAGCTGCGGCACATCCACATGCTGGAGAACACATCACGACTGAGCCAGGAGAGGGATCACGCGCGGCCTTGAGGACCTGAGAAGCAACGATCTTGTGTCAGGTACCCGGTGGCCGGCTCCGTTTGCTCCATCTGTCTCGACGACGACCTGACACTTGAAATGGGAGCAATCATGTCGAGATACAGGGCGCCTCCTCGCCCCTGTTGCCCGACTGCCGCCAGGTCACTTCTCCCCAGCGCCTTTCTTCGCTTCCTTGACAGTTGATGCCTTTGCCAGCCCCACACCTCTCTCTCTGGGGATGTCAGCACGCCGATCTCAATGTCTGGTCGCTTGTCGTCAGATCTAGGACACCCGACATCGCGCGGCGGATCTTCCCACTCCATTGGGGGACCTTGTTCCATGGCTCTCTCGCCGCGTCCAATCACCTGCCGTACGCCGTCGCCGCGGGGCAGCAACTCCCCCGGAAGGCTGCCTCGCTTTTCGACACGATCTCCCGTCCGCCGCGCGCTCCCCGTCCCCGGGCCTCGCGGAACTCCCGGCGCATCTCTTGGGACTCTCGTCTCAAGAGGCGCCGAGTCCTGCGAATCACTCACTTCTCGGCGCGTGCGTCGAGTATGGCCCGGATTCTCCGGAGCAGAACATCCGTCGTGAAGGGTTTCGTCAAGAGGACAAGGTTGTTTGTATCGACAAGGTGATCGCCCAGGGACTCGTCCCCGCCCCCCGAGATGAAGAGCACGTGCAGAGGGCCGCGGACCTGCTGGAGGGCTTCGGCCAGCCGGGGTCCGCTCATCCCCGGCATCAGGATGTCAGTCAGCAGCAAGTGAATCGGCCCGAGGCACGACCGGGCCAACTCGAGCGCTTGCTCCCCGCCGGAAGCAGCCAGCACGATGTACCCCGAGGCCCTCAGCGCCTCCGCGATGAGGTCCCGTACCAGGGCGCTGTCTTCAACCAGCAGAATCGTCTCGCCACGGACGACAGGCAACGCGTGCGTGCCGACGTCGGGCGGAGCGACCGGTGCCTCCTGAACCCGCGGCAGCATGACCCGGAATGTGGTCCCTCGCCCTGGGGCGCTTTCCACGGCGATGTGGCCGCCGCTCTGGCGAACGATTCCATGACAGGTCGCCAGGCCAAGCCCTGTCCCCTTGCCGGGGTCCTTGGTCGTGAAGAACGGCTCGAAGAGCCGGTCCAGCACCTCGGGCGACATTCCCACGCCGGTGTCGGTCACCGTGATTGCCACGAAGGGTCCTGGTTCGGTGTCGGCGTGGTCGGCGCAATGCGCCCCGTCCAGGTCGATATTGGAAGTCCGGATTTCGATCGTCCCGCCCTTGGGCATGGCATCGCGGGCGTTGACGACCAGATTCATGACGATCTGCTCGATCTGGATCGGGTCGGCACGCACATGTCCCGTGTCCGGATCCAACGTGGACTTCAGCACCAAGTCATCGCCGATGAGCCGCCGCAGCATCGGCTCCAAACCGGCGACAACGGCGCGCGGCGAAAGGACCCGCGGGCTCGCCGGCTGCTTGCGGGCAAAGAGCAGAAGCTGGCGGGTCAGCGTCGCCGCGCGATTCGCGGCCTCGTGCACGTGGGTCAGGTGCGCGCGGGCGGGGTGATCGGGCTCGAGCCGGTTGGTGGCCAGCGTCAGGTAGTTGAAGACCGCCATGAGCAGGTTGTTGAAGTCGTGTGCGATCCCCCCCGCGAGGCGTCCAATGCCCTCCATCTTCTGTGCCTGGAGCAACTGCTCTTCGAGCTGCCGCCGCCTGGTGATATCGCGCAGGATGACGGTGAACAGTCGTTGTCCGTCGATGAGGGACTGCGATACGGAGGCCTCGATGGGGAACTCCGTTCCGTCGGCGCGAAGCCCGCTGAGCGTTCCGAGCCGTCCCATCGCCCGCATCGTGACTCCGGTGCGGCCGAAGCCCCGGATGTGCTCGGCGTGGGCCTTGCGGAAGCGGCTGGGGATGAAACGATCAATCGGGGACCCGAGCGCCTCCGCCGACGGCACGCCGAAGATCCGCTCCGCGGCGAGGTTGAACATGATGATCCGTTGCGAGTCATCCACCGTGATGATCGCGTCCATCGCGGAATCAACGATCGCCTGCAGCCGTGCCTCGTGGTCGGTGCGCGCGGAACCGTCGCCGCCTGCAGGTTTGTTGGACGCGTGGTTCCCCATTACCGGGGCGATTCTATGGGTCGGCCCGAGCCGCTACCGGCCCCTCGGCTCGAAAATGGACGAACGGGCGTCGAACCGTGCGGCCCAGAGCTGGCTGGAGGGCTTCGAGTCACCGGGCGCCAAGGCCCCGCGTTGAGCCGTCCACATCATCCACGAGCCGTCCGGGCTGAACACGGGCAGCACATCGGCGCCGTCGGCGTAGGTCAGACGGGCCCGGTGCAGCGTATCGGCGGCGCGGCTGTCCGGCCCGTCCGCTTTCAGCTTGGCGTCATCGATCTCGATCGCGAACACCTCGTAGTTGGAGTGGCCGACCCCGCTCGTGCCGTACACCAGGTACCCGCCCGAGGGATGCCAGAACGGGGCCCAGTTGACGTTGAGATCGTCGGTGATCTGGTACTCGCGCTCGATCCCGATCGGGACGCCGGCATCATCAAACTTCAGGTCGGCGACGAAGAGTTGGAGCAGGTCGTTGAGCCCGCGATCGGATCGGTAGCAGATCCGCCGCCCATCTGGTGAGAAGAACGGCCCGCCGTCGTACCCATCGGCGATGACCAGCGCGTGGTGGGCACCGCTTCGCGTGTCGTACACCCAGATATCGGCGTCGGCCCGCCCGTCGGTCTTTTCGCCTTCACGGACGTGCGCGTACAGCACGAACCGACCGTCGCCGGAGTATGAGCACTCGGCGTCGTAATCCGGGCGCGTGAACATCGGGACGAGCCGATCAAGATCGCCCGGAATGGCGCCGCTGTTCCCGGACGCCCGGGCCCGTTCGATCGCCTGCCGCTGCGGATCGGTCATCATCTCGAGGACGGACCGCGTGCAGACCTCCGTTTCCTGCGGGAACAGCCAGGTGTACTTCCGCTGGCCGACCTGAAAGCCCGCCCGCTGATCGGTGGCGGGCGGTGTCAGCGTTGAACCCAGCAAGATGCGTCCCGGCTCCGTCGGGTGGAACCACCCGCAGGTGTTGGCCGAGCCGGGGGGGCTGACCAGGATCGCCCTCTCGAGGCCGCTCAGCAGGCCATCGCCGTCGAGGGTCACTCTGGCGACGTACATGGAGTAGAACGGGTCGGCGTTCTTCCCCGGCGCCGGATTGGGGACGGCCTGGAAAATCACCCATTGTCCGTCAGGGCTGAAGTAGGCCTCGCCCGCCTTCACAAAGTCGTCACGGCTGGTCAGCTCGACGTGTCGGCTCAGCACCGGCGCCTCAAGGCGCGCCCAGTCGAGCGCCGGAGCATCCGGCGCTGAGGCGCCCGGTTGCCCAAAGCACGACACCCCCAGACAGAGACCGGCCGTGTGGCACAACAGCGAGACTGGCTTGGACACAACGAACTCCTTTCAGAGTGGCGGTCAGGCAACAGGACGAGGATCGGAAGCGCCGGCCACGGGGCCGGACCCATCCGAGCGCGATCGATTGGAGACGTATCGGATCCGGCATGCGACGAGGAAAGCGATCTCCGCGGCGGCCCAGAGCCCGACCCAGACTTCGCCGCCGGAACCGAACCCGTAGCTGTGCAGGCCCGTCGCCATCACGTAGTTCACGCCGTAGAACGTCCAGACGATGACGACGAACCCGAGAATGGCGGAGGCGGCGAGGCCGAAGTCCCGGAGCCACCGAACGTGCCGCGCGTGCAGCACCGCGAAGTAAGTGATGATACTGATCAGGGCCCAGGTCTCCTTGGGGTCCCATCCCCAGAAGCGGCCCCATGACTCGGCGGCCCAGACGCCGCCGAGGATCGTCCCGGCGGTCAGCAGGATCAGCCCGGCCTGGATCGTCCGGTAGGTCTGAACGATCAGCGGAGCGGACAGGTGGGGATCGACAGCCGCCGCGCCGCCCGCGGGCCGGCGCAGCAGGACTTCCTTTGTCAGATAGACATGCCCGAGGATCGACGATACCGCCAGGATCCCGTAGCTGGCGACAATCGTCAGGACGTGGACGATCAGCCAGAAGTTGCTCCGGAGCACCGCGGGGAGCGAGTTTGTCCGATCCTCGAGCGGGACCAGGCCGGCGAAGAGCACGGAAACAAACGCCGCAGCAACGCCGGCGAAGAGGTACCAGCCGCGACGGTTCAGAAGCTGCGCGATGAGCCCGATGGCGATGCCCACCAGCCCCATCCAGAGCAGGGACTCAAACGTGTTGGTGACCGGCGCACGCCCGAGGATGGCCATCCGAAGGCCGAGTCCGAGGAGGTGCTCGCCGATCCCCACCGCGGCGCAGGCGAGAGCGAGGACGATCATGGTTTTGCGGAACATGAGCCGCGACAGCCCGAACAGGACGATCGAGAGCCCGTAGAAGATCGCCGTCTGCCGCCACGGGTCGTGGTTGTCGTAGAAGAGTTCGAGCCGCACGGCCCTTGCCTCACCGGGCCCGACCCGGCCAAGGCGATCGATGGCGAGCCGGAGTTGGTCGACCTCCGCCCCGACGCCCGTCCCGGCGGTGTAGGCCCGAGCGAGCTCGGCCCATGCCGCGCGGACCTCGTCCGTTCCCGGGTCGCCGATGTTGGCGCCGGCTTTCAGGAACGTTGCGCCCTCACCCTGGGGCACGATGGCGATCGGCTCGCCGTTGGCGAACGAGGCGACGCGTTCGACGGCGTTGCGGATGTCGAGGGCGCGGCGTTGATCGGCGCTGGGCTGAACCTGAGAATCGCGCTGGCGCGCATCGGCGAACGCCACCAGCAGCTCATTGATTCCCTTGCTGGAGGCCAGCTCGACGGGCGTGAAAAAGCGGCGTTCGGTCTCGAGGCCGACGGCCCGTTTGAACGGTCGATTCTCGACCGCGATGAGCTGCTGATGCAGAAGCTCTTCGCCGCGGAAGGCCAGGTCGCAGAACAACTGCATGGGTGTTCGTCCGGCGTAGGCGGACGGTCCGCGCGTGGCCGACCAGCGGGTCCGGCCGGTGAGTTCAACGGCCAGCCGGCGCGCGTAGGCCTCGAGCGGCATGATCCGCCCGCCGTCCTGGATGGGCAGCGCGCTCAGCGCTTCGAGCCCCGCGGGGACGTCAGACGCTGCACGAGCCGACGGGCTGCTCCACAGGAGCAGGGCGGCGATCGACAGCGCGAGCGGGAAGAGGTTGCGCATGGGGCGGCTCCTTATGAGCGAAGGCGACGGGGATGCCGGGGTGACCCCAGCTCAACGATCGGCTGTAGAAGATGACCACGATGCCGATACACAGGAACGTGGATCCGATGTACGTCAGCGTCAGGCCCGGGTCGCGCATGACGCTGAAGACCGACACCCGGTCTCCGACGAAGCCCGACTGGTAGACCTTCCACGGGCCGTGCGTATAGGGGTTGTTCATGTAGATCCGGAAGGACGTCTGGCCCTTGTCGGGCAGCGTGACGAACACGTCCGACTCATAGGCCATCGCCATATCTGTTCCCGGGTAGTCGGACTTGCGGAAATCAGAGAGGTGAACCGAGAACGGAAGGGGGACGACGCCGGGCCCGAACCGCGCCATGAGGTGCCGGCCGTCCGCGTGGATCGAGGCCATGCCCTTCCACGGGACGACGATGAGTTCGGTGGCGTCGCCGGCGCGAACCACCAGCGCCGGGCGGTTCTCGCTCGCCTTCGCGGCCTTGACGATTCGGGAGTCGCCCCTGGCGCGGTCGAACTGCTGCAGAATGGTCACGCGCCGTGAGCCGAGGTCGAGAGTCGCGGGGAGGCTCGCGGGCGGGTCGATCGCGCGCGCCGTTCCGTCCGAGGCGACGTACCCGATGCCCATGGCGTTGATCGGCCCGTACACGATCAGGGTCTCGGGCTCGCGTCCGCCGCCCGTGGGGATCAGGCGTGCCCCGGACTGGGCCGCCCCCTCGAGGGTCCGGTTCATGACCATGTCGGCGAAGTTGAGGAAGGCGGTGTGGCGTTCGCGGGTTCCGGCGCCGTCCGTGATGATGACGTCGATGGCCGGGTTCTCGGGGCCGGAGGGATTCTCCGTCAGCCCGCCGGCGGACACGAGGCCCCGCTCGAAGCGGCGGATCGTCACGATGGTCCAGCCGGGGATCGCTTCCTGACCCTCGTCCGCGAGCGGATAGCGCTGGTCGCCGGCGACGAAGGCGAACCCGGGTTCCTGCGTCCCGTGCGCTGGCGGCGGCTCCCAGCCGGTGCCATCGGACAGCACGCGGATGCGCAGGCCCGCTACGACGGAAGCGCCCCCGGCTTTCTCTTCCTCGCCGACCCATACGGCGCCGGCACCCTCCATCGGCGAGACCTGGATCGCGCGGAACGGGCCGGGGCTGTCGTTCGACACCACGCTCTGCTCGCGCGTATTCGCCCAGCGCTCGACGAACTGCATGCGCACGCCGCTGAGGTCGAGGACGGCCGGCGTGCGCGGCACGTGCACGGTTCCGATCGTTGCAAAATCACCGGCCTGGTGCTCAAGCAGTTCGAGGAGTTCCTCTTCCGTTTCGATCGAATCGCCGGACTGTCCTTCCTCCAGGGCCAGGTGCCCCTCGACCCGTCCGAACATGGACCAGAACCCGCCGATGATGAGCGCAATCAACGCGGCGTGCACGGTGATGAAGCCGATATGGCGGGTCTTCCACGGGTACCTTGAGATCACTGCGAAGACCAGGCTGACGCAGACGAGCGCCATGAGCGCGATGAACCACCACGCGCCGTACACGAACTCGCGTGCAACACGGGTGTCGCGGGTCGACTCGAGGTAGGTGCCCACGGCGAGAGCCGCGGCGGTGAAGGCCAGCACGGGGACGGCCAGCTCAAGACTGCCCAGCCAGAGCGTTACGGCGCCGAACCGGGTGTGGTGCCAGGGCTGCGATTTCTTCATGGTCGGCTCTCCGTGTTCCGGTCCGTCCGCTGCGGCGTGCGTTGCTGGATGCTGCTGTTCATGCGGCGTGCTCCCCCGCCGCCGCCGGGGCCGGATCGAGCGAACGCTCCAGGTCAAGCATCTTCTGGCCCGGTCCGTAGTCGGTGAGGACGACGCGTCTGATGTTCTTGAGCGACGAGACGGTCCTGGACATTCGGGCGAGTGTGGCGCGGATGTCGTGCAGGTGCCTGGCGAGGGTGGGGTTGCCCCCGGCCTGGCGGTCCATCAGGCTGAGCTGGAGTTCGATGACGGCCATGGCGTTATTGAGGTCGTGGTTGAGGGTGACGGCGAGTTGCCGGAGCGCCTCGGCCTTGCGTTCCTCGTTGGCCTGGAGTTGTTCGGCCAGGCGGTTGTACGCGTGGGCCAGTTCGCCGAACTCATCCTGCTGGTCAACGATGACCCGATGATCGAACCGCTCGAGTGCCAACTCGCGGCTGCCCTGGACCAGCGCGGACACGGGGCGGAGAACGACCTGCGCCGCGCGGAGCAGAACGACGATCGCCACGTTGACCATGACGAGGGCCGCCAAGGTCAGGCCGAGCACAAGGAACCGGAAACTGCGACCGAGCGCCGCCTGTCCCCGGGCCACATGGGCTCGTAGCGCCCCGCCAAGGTCCTGGACCGCGCTCTGTGTCGCGACGCTGGTCGCCAGAGCCGCCGCCGAGTGCATGGTCTCGGGGTCTGTATTCTGACGGACAAACTCGGGGATCAGGGCGAGCAGCCTTTCGTACGGGACCGCGGCGGGGCCGCCTGGGCGGGAGACGGGGTGCCCTCCGATCCGGGCCATCGCCTGATCCAGTCGCCGCGAGGCTGCGTGCGGCGTGTCGCTCGCCTGCGTGCCCGGCGGCGCTTCGCGGGCGGCCTCGATCGCCGTCACGGCCACGCCGACCGTCTGGATCCCATCGATGAGCAGGGCCGCCTCGCCGTTCACGCGATCGATCGTGCTGAGCGTGTTCTGGAGCAGCCAGACCGCCATTACCGCGCCGACGACGAACGCCGTGATCAGCAGGCCGATGCGTGTCAGGAGCTTGCGGCGAAGCATGGTTCATTTCCCGGGCGCCCGCGGGGGCGCGACAGACCGGGCTGCAAAGCCCGGGCCAGTGGGTCAGCGCGGCGTGCCGTCGCGTTCACGTTCTTCCAAGTCCTTGGGGATACGGAGTTCATCCAGCTTCCGGTACAGGCTCGAGACGCCGATTCCCAGGTGGCGCGCGGTCTCGGTCTTGTCGTACCGGTGGCGGCGGAGGCTGTAGATGATGTGCTGACGCTCGAACTGCATGAGGGCCTGCTTGAGATCCTCGCCGTTGTCGGCGCTCTCTTCCGTGGTCTGGAAGGGGAGATCCTGCGCGGCGATATCGCGACCCTCGGCGAAGATCACAGCGCGTTCGATGACGTTCTCGAGCTCGCGCACGTTTCCGCGCCACTCGTGGTTGAGCAGCGACCGCATGGCGGCGTTGGTGATTCCCGTGACATTCTTGTTCATCTCACGGGTGTATTTGTCGAGGAAATGATGGGCCAGGAGCGGGATGTCCTCGCGGCGCTGTCGCAGCGGGGGGAGCAGGAGGCGCACGACGTCCAGCCGGTAGAGCAGGTCCTCGCGGAACTTCCCGGCCTTGCAGAGCTCGTGCAGGTCCTGGTTGGAGGCGGCGATGATCCGCACATCCACGGGGCGCGGGCGTGTGTCGCCGACCGGCACGACGACGCGTTCCTCGAGCACGCGAAGCAGCGAGCTCTGCACGCTGAGGGGGAGGGTAGAGATCTCGTCAAGGAAGAGGGTGCCGCCATTGGCGGCCTCGAAGTAACCGATGCGATCCTTGACAGCGCCTGTGAACGCGCCCTTGCGGTGACCGAAGAGCTCGGATTCGATGAGGCTCTCGGGGATGGCGCCGCAGTTGACGGCGACGAAGGGTTTGTCGCGGGTGACACCGTTGTAGTGGATCGCGCGGGCGAACAGCTCCTTACCCGTGCCCGACTCGCCCACGATCAGAACGCTGCTGCGAACGGCGGACAGCTTGCGGGCCAGTTCGAAGATCTTCTCGATGGCGGCGGACTCGCCGATGAGATTGTGGAACGTGCTCTGTGCGGCGAGTTGCTCGGTCATGATGCGACGGTCGCGGCGCATCTCGCCGAACTCCAGCGCCCGCCGGACCCGCATCAGCACATCCTCGAACTGCACGGGCTTGAGCAGGTAATCGGCCGCACCCATCCGCATCGCCGCCACCGCGCTCTCCACGGTGCCGAAGGCGGTGATCACCACAACGGGGGTCTGCGGGGCCAGTTGCTGCAGATGGTTGAGCAAGGACATCCCGTCCATTGCGGGCATGCGGATGTCCGTGAGCACCAAGTCGAACGGCTGCGCGATGACAGCCTCGTGCCCGGCCTTTCCATCGGCCGCCTGGGCCACCTCGTACCCCTCGTCCGAGAGCAGCTGCGCGAGCGATTCACGCAGCAACTGTTCGTCTTCAACCAGGAGGATTCTTGTCGTCATCCGCGTTTTCCCCGGGTCGTCCTGGCCGCTTCAGGCGGGCGGGCTGGTGAGAAACCGTTCCGGGATCGGGCGGTCCGGGCGCTCGAACTCCCAGAAGATATTGACGATCCACCAGCGTGTGCCGTCGTTGAGCAGTTGGATGCTGTTGATGCCCCGCACGTAAGGCTGCGGATCCGCGGCGCGCTGGCGGGATTCAAAGGTACTCCAGACGTGCGCGATGTTGCCGAACTCCTGCACACGCCGCGCCACTTCCTTGTCGTGGAAGCCGCCCTTCTCGAAGTACTTCCGGTTGGCGTCGATGTAGCTCCCGATGGTCATGTACATGGCCAGCGAGCTGCCCTCGGCGCCCGGGCGCGCGGCGATCATGCGTGCGTCCGGGACGAAGAGCGCGCGGTACCGGTCCCATTCGCGGGCTTGGCCGGGATCTCCGGCCGGGGCGGCGTACATGGCGGCCAGGATCGCATCGATCGAATCGACGTCGCCGGGCTTCGGCGCGGGCCATTCGACCGTGGCGGCCGGAACCTCAGGGTGCCCCGCGGGCATCTGCGGCTGGACCGGCTGGTGCCCCGGGGGCACGGCCGGCTGGGCCGCCCCCAGGACCGAGCAGAGGCAAAGGATTGAGATCGGTGTGCTGCGCATGCCCTGGCACCTCCAGAAAGATTGACCGACTCTTGAAACTGCAAACCCCGTGCCCTTCAGGATCGGCCCGCGGGAAGTGGCGAAGGCACTGTCAGAAGCCCTGATTCTCAAACACGGGAAGGCCGATCCGGCCAATCTCCAGAACCTGAGAACGATAGGGGACTGGAGCCGTTGAGGGCACCCGGAGGGCGTGAGCAAGTGGCACGGGTTGTGCAACACGGAACGTAGGACCCGTGCGCGGGTCCGCCCGGGGAGTTGCCATGGGTTGGTTCTGGAATCGGAAGGGCGTGTGGACCCGGCGTAAGAAACTGGCTGTCAGCGCGCTCGTGCTGATTCCGATCGCGGGGATCGCGAGCGTCGAGGTGACATCGCAGAGCTGGTTCTGCAACAGCTGCCACATCATGGGCCCGTACTACGACAGCTGGAAGCAGGGGTCGCACAAAGATGTCCCGTGCGTCAAGTGCCATATCGCGCCCGGCGTGGACAACTTCCTGGCCGCGAAGTTCAACGGGCTCGGACAGGTCGTGGACGACTTGCTCCATCGCACCTCGACCAAGCCGTCGGCGTCGGTGAGCCAACTCGCGTGCACGCGGCCGGGGTGCCACAGCGAAGAGACGGTGCGGGCATCGTCCACCAGTTCGGGCATGTTCAAGTTCCGGCACGACAAGCACCTTGGTCTTGAGTACGCCGGGGTGCTGCTCGCCTGTGGCACCTGTCACTCGCACATCAAGGGCAGCGAGCACTTCGAGGTCAATACCGAGATCTGCATCGCGTGCCACCTCGTCCAGGCGGAGCCGGCCGGGCCGGCGCTGATGTCGCCGGATGGCACCGCGATCCCGCGTTCGATGATCAGTCTGTCCGTTCGCGAGGGACGCACGACCACGACGGCGGGGCACGGAACGGACGCCGGGAGCGCTGGAATCCCGCCGAACACCTGCACGACATGCCACGATCCGCCGACCGGAACCCTTGTGCACAACGGGCTGAAGGTGAATCACGCGCAGTACCTGGTGTACGGCGCGGCGTGCGAGTCGTGCCACCGGAGCGCGACCGTCACGCCCGAGCCGATCACCGACGGCCGCTGCCTGGCGTGCCACACGTACGGCATCGAGCGGGTGGGGGACCCTGTTCAGCTGCACAAGCTGCACCTGGAGGGGAGGCACAAGATCGAGTGCTTCAGCTGTCATGGGACGCTGCAGCACGGCACGACGGCCCAGGTGGCGTCGCTTGAACAGTTCGATTGCCGTCGTTGCCACCAGGACCAGCACTCGATTCAGCGGAACGAATATGTGTTCTCGACGGCGCACACGGCGAACGGCGCGCCCGCGGTCAGCCCGATGTTCATGGCGCACGTGGATTGCAACGGGTGTCACACGACGCCGCGGGCCGTGTCCGCCCGTCCGGAGAGCGGGGCGACGGTCGCGATCGCGACGGCGGAGGCGTGCAACGACTGCCACCAGGCCGGCTTCGGCGAGCAGATGATCCCGCTGTGGCAGAAGGCGACGAAGTCGCTGTACGAGCGCGTCGAGGCGGACCTGAAGGCCGCGGAAGCGCTGGCCGGAACGGACAGCGCCAAGCTGGACAAGGCGCGCCGGGTGCTCCAGCTGATCCGCGTGGACGGCAGCTGGGGCGTGCACAATCCGAAGTACACGCAGCAGCTGCTGCAGGACGCGCGTGAGAGCCTGAGCGCCGCGCGTGGGGCCGCGGGAGGCGCGCCATGAACCGGGGCGCGGCCGTCCTCATGATCCTCGCGGGCGTCGCGACGGGCCCCGTCGGCGCCCAGCCGCCGACGACGCGCGTGCTCGATTGCACCAACGGCGGCTGCCATGCGCCGGTGCTGAATCACACGTTCCTGCACGGCCCGACGGCGGTGCAGGCGTGCGATGCCTGTCACGACTACAAAGATCCTGCGCGGCACACGTTCGAACTCAAGCGTGAGGGGCGGGACTTGTGCGCGTTCTGCCACATCGACAAGAGCGGGACCGAGGGCCCGGTGGTGCACGACCCGGTCGCCAAGGGGCAGTGTCTGTCCTGCCACGACCCGCACGGGTCCGTGTCACGCCGGATGCTCAAGCGTGAGACGGTGCCCACGCTCTGCGCCGACTGTCACGCGGACGTGCTCAAGGGTTCGCACGCGCACGAGCCGGCCGTGACGGACTGCACCGCGTGTCACCAGGCTCACACCTCCGACCATGCCATGCTGCTGACGACGACCCGGCGGGAGTTGTGCCTGACCTGCCATCAGGACGTCGGCAAGACGGCGGGCGGAGCGATCTTCGCGCACGAGCCGGCGCAGGGGGACTGTCTGCAGTGCCACAAGCCCCATGCCTCCGATCAGCCGGGCATCCTCCTCGCGTCGCCGGCCGACCTGTGCATCTCGTGCCACCAGGATGTGGGAAAGGAAGCCGCTGCGGCCGGTCATCCGCATTCGGTCGTTTCCGACGCGCGTTCCTGCCTGAACTGTCACTCCCCGCACGGCAGCGATCACGCCAACCAGCTGAGCCGGGACACCGTGAGCACCTGCCTTGTGTGCCACAAGCAGCCGATCAAAGTCGGCAAGGACCGAATCGTGGCATCGGTAGCTGAGTGGTCAGATGACACGCTTCACAAGCACGGGCAGATCGCCCAAGGGGATTGCTCGGGGTGTCACGGCGTGCACGGTGCGGGGCTGCCGAATCTGCTGACCAGGCCCTACGCCGGGGGGTTCTACCAGACCTACGCGGATGACGCGTACGGACTGTGCTTCAAGTGCCACGACAAGAGTCTGGCTCTCGCGCCGTCGGCGGAGAAGGAGACGGCGTTCCGCGATGGGAACCGGAACCTGCACTTCCTGCACGTGGCGAAGGCGCCGCAGGGGCGGTCCTGCCGCGCCTGCCACACCGTGCACGCGAGCCGGTTCGAGGCGCAGATCGCCGACTCGGTAACGTACGGGCAGTGGAAGTTGCCGATCAACTTCACGCCCCTGGACGGAGGCGGCTCGTGCGCGCCGGGTTGCCACCGGCCGGCGACGTACAGCCGGACCATGCCGCCGATGCCGGCCCCCGGTGCGGTGCCCGTTCCGAACGGGGGCTCGAACCGCTGAGGGGGTTCGGCGGCTAGCGCCCTCCGAAACCCGGAGCCCGCGCGGGGCGCGGAGCGCCGAACGGCAACGCGGATGGGTAGCTCTTGGGCGAGTGGTCGACGCCGTGACAGCTCAAGAAACATTCTCCGGTGAACATCCCGGTGTCACGGAACTCGAGGCGACCGGTCGCGCGGTCCGGAAAAACGACGTTGGTCGCGAAGTTGATCA
>CAZMPE010000002.1:16513-26348 GCA_964567955.1 uncultured Phycisphaeraceae bacterium
CGCGGCGATTCCATGGGCGTCGTGGCAGGCGGCGCAGGAGGTGCGTTCCTGGACGATATGGAGTCGGTGACCGGGGAACGAGGCATCGCTGAGGATGCTGCCCCGGTCGTGGCACTGGTAGCAGAGTGAATAGGCCGCGGCGCTCTCGGAAGTGAAGTCACCGGTCTCGTAGCGGGCGGCGAGCAGCGGGTCGAAGTTTGACCCGTGCACTCCGGCGGGCCCTACACCCCCGCCGGAACGGCTGGAGTTCGAGGCGTGGCAGTCGCTGCAGTACATCACGCTGCCGGTGGTCCAGCCCGGGCGCAGGCTCGGGACCTGCGGGTTACGGCCAGGGGCCTGGACCGGGTGGTAGGAGACGGCGGAGGGGCTGAACTCGAGGCGGGTGTTGTTCTGAACGATCCGGCGGGGAACGGCGGGCTGACCGGTGTTGCCGTCGGCGTGGCACTTGAAACAGACCTCGAACTCGAAAGCGGCGGCCTTGACAGCCGACCCGGAGAGATTCACGCCGCCAATCCTGCCCAGGCTCGCGTGGATGGACGGGGCCGTCCCGCCGCCGCGCCCCATCGTGTGCGGCTCATGGCAGTCGGTGCAGGTGGTGTGATCGCGGAGGGGCTCGGGCGGGTCGACGGGGCTGCGCGTGTCATGGGCGAAGATCTTGGCCATGTCGGAGCCGATATTGGGCGCGCCGTGGGTGAGGCCGCTGTGGCAGCGCAGGCAGGTGTCGGTGACGGTCTGTCGCCGGAGCAGGTAGGGGCCGCTGGGCGCGCTGTGCGGCTGATGGCAGTCGATGCACTGCGAGTGCCCCGTGATCGGCGTATGCCCGACTTGATGGCACGAAATGCACAACTCCGAGTTCGTGTTCCGCATCACCAGGAACTTTCCCAGCGAGTTGTTGTGCGCATCGTGGCACGAGGTGCACTGCAGTTCGGAGTTGGCGTCGAGGCGGATCTCATGGGGGAGACCGGCGGGCGGGCGCAGCTTGGAATCGCGCCCCAGCAGGTTCGAATCGAACCGGAAAGAGATGGGATGATCGTCGCTGAGGTCCGTGCCGAGGTTGGCGGCCCCGTGGGGGATGGTGGTGACCCCTCCGGCCATCTGGATCGGCATGCCGCGCGAGACGACGCTCCCGAGGGCGATCGTGCCGTCGTGGCAGGATAGGCACATCTTCGAGTTTCCGGTCGGTTGGCCCGGCTGGGCGTCCAGGGCGCGGCTGGAGTAGATGGAGTAGGCGTCCAGGGGCATGAGCCGGTTCCACAGGGGGCGTACCGGCGAGGAGTTGTGCGGCGCGTGGCAGAAGATGCAGACCTGGTCCTCGATGGTCGCCCGCACCGGGCCCGGGCCTCCGGCGGAGAGGTTGTGGGGGCTGTTGACCACACTGGTCGGCTGGGCGAAGGCCGGTCCGGCGGCGGAGATCAGGATGAAGGGGACGCACCATTTCATGGCGATGGCTCCTCAGGAAGATACCGGAAGACCTGGACCCTCTTGTTGTACGTATCGGCAACAAAGATCCGGCCCATCGCGTCGATGTGGATGGCGGCGGGCAGCCAGAACTCGCCGGGCTCGTGACCCTCCCGGCCGAAGCTCATGAGCAGCTTCCCTTCCTGGTCGAAGAGCTGCACGGCCTCGAAGTTGGCATCGACGACGTAGAGGTGGTCGTCCTGATCAATGGCGACACCCTTGGGCTGCGAGAAGTATCCGGGCATGTCGCCCTTGCGCCCGATCTGTCGCTGGAACCGAAACTCCGGCGAGAAGACCTGGATGCGGAAGTTGAGAGAATCACTGACATACAGGCGGCCGCGGCTGTCGATGGCGAGATTGGTCGGGAAGTTGAACTCGCCGGGGCCGGAGCCGCGTTCACCGAGCCGCTCCAGCTCCCGGCCCTCGGGTCCGAGCACGACGATCTGGTGGGCGGCGACGTCGGCGACGAGGAGACGGCCCCCGCGGGCGTCGACCGCGATGCCGCAGGGGCGCTTGAGGGCGCCCGCACCGAGCGTTCCTGTGAAGGCGCCCGCCTCGTTGAAGGTGAAGACCACGCCGGCGACGGAGTCGGCGACGAGGAGACGCCCGGCGGGGTCCCAGGCGATGCCCACGGGCTGCGAAAACCGGCCCTGCTCGTCGGGCGGGCGCCACATCGCGTACTCGCGGCTGATGAGGTCGAAGACATGCACGACCTGGGCGTTGCTGTCGGCGACGAAGACACGGTCGCGCCCGTCGGTGCAAACCGCCAGTGGGCTGAGCATCGCGTGGGCGTCGTCTTTTCCGAACAGCGCCTCGGCCAGCCCTCGGCCGGGCCCGCGGCCCGGCTTGAGGTCCCGGTCCCCGCGCAACTGGCCCAGGTACTGGACGCGGGCCTGATCTGGGGGGCGCGGCCATCGGTAGGCGGGGTCCGCTCCATCCAGGATCGGACCGGCCGGGCGCGCGCATCCGGCGAGGGCGAGCGACGCGGCGAGGGCGAGCCACGGCGCGCGTCGTGCGGGCCAGCGGGATCGTGGAGTGGACGATGGATGCATGATCGTGTCTACCCCTTAGAAAGCGCGCCGGATCCCGATCTGGAATCGCTGGGAGGTCGAGTCGGCGCCCTCGCCGTTGAGGAAACCGTTCCTGACAGAACCGTAGACCGTGGTTTGTCCCCGGTGCCATGTGAAACCCAGGATCTGGTCGAATCCCTCGGAGTTTCCGCTCAGCTCGTTGCGCTCGTTGCGGTATTCGAGGCGGGCGTTGACATCGAGATCATCATCGAAGCGCTGGTTCCAGCGCGCGGTGAGGCGGTCGAACGTAACGCGATTGGACTGGATGGAGTAGTCGATTTCCTCGTGCGTGTACTGAAGGCTGACGGCCGAATCGCGTCCGAGCGCTTGCTGGTAAAGGGCCTGGAGGCGGTTGGCCTCGAACGGATCGACGGTGCTGTCCCGGGACTCGTGCTCGAGGCTGACGTCGAATCCCGCGCGTACGTACTCGACGCCCACGACGAGGGTCCGGACGTCGTCGAGCACGAAAAGGCCCGGGTTCGCGGTGTTGATGCTCTGGTCGAGCGTTCGGTAGTTGGTGTACACGCCCAGACCGGTGAGGGCGCCCTCGGTCAGCGAGTACCGGAAGGCGAAGGAGGTGCCCGTCGTGTCGATATCGCTCTCCGGCTCCGGTCCGATGTCGTAGCTGGCCAGGACCGTCTGGCCGTCCTCGATCGCGCTCCCCGGTGGGATCCGCAACTCCGCCCGATCGGGGAAGATCCGGACGGTGTAGTCGAATCCCTCGACGAACGATGGGAAGCCGCCGATGGGGGTCACGACGATCGACCCGGGGACGATGTTGCGGCGGGAAAGGACGATCGGGAACGGGTCGTTGAAGAGATGGGGCTCGTTGAAGACGCTGATGGTGCCGCCGCGGGCGCTGTTGTGCTGCGAGTTGTACGAGGCACCGGCCGAGGCGTCGAAGCGTCCCTTGGGAACGAGCTTGGTGTAATCGAGGCCCCCGGAGACGAAGAGCTCGTCGCTGCCGAAGTCCTCCGGTGCCTCGAGGCGCTGAGCGCCGATGGAGGCGGTGCTGGTGAGGCTGTCGAAGAGGTGGTGACGGATCGAGGCCTCGCCTCGATAGAGGCGCTGTTCCTGTCCCCCTCGCTGCTGCTGGTCGACCGTGACGTTGTACCGCGTTTCCAGGCGATCGGTGTGGCGGAGAAGGAGCAGTTCATCCAGCCTGAGGTTCTGCTGGCTGAAACTGCCGGACTGGTCGTAGAGACGGAGCGAGGAGCGCAGCTGGTGGGGCCGAGTCTCGCCGCCGAAGTCGAGCGTGTGGATGATGTTGGCATCGTGCCGGTCGTAGCTATCGGCGAACGAGTCGGCCTGGGTCTCCTCGATGCGGTCGAACGTGTAGTTGATGTCGAGCCGTTGGCCGTCGGCGAGGCGGATCCCGCTCTGGGCGGTGAGCGTGTCCTGCACGACGGTTGTCGTGCCGCGTCCGAGGGCATCGTTCTGCTCGTGCTCGCGGTGGAAGTACTGAATGGTCGTGGGCGCTGTCTCGGACCTGAACTCGGCGATCGCGCCGGTTTCGGTGAGCGTGTCATCGATGGTGCCGGCGAAGGCGCGGTCGAGCGTGCTCTGCTGGCGGCGCGAGTAGATCGTGAGGGGGACCGGCCCGTTCCCGAGGATGCGGGCGCTGACGTCGTAGAGGTTGACAATGTCCGATTCACGTGTGAACAGGCCGGTCGATTCGCTGCGGATGTCGCGCTCTTCGAGCCCGATCTGGACGGTGCCGGTGAGGTGGAGCAGGTTCTTGTGTCCGATCGAAGCCTGGCCGAAGAGGTCCAGCGTTTCGCGCAGTCGGTCGGACCGGTCGGTGAAAGTGCTGCCGTCGGGCTGCTTGAGGCGCTCGACGCGGTTCTCGCCGAAGAGATCCAGGACGGCGCCGAACGACTCGAGCTCGAAGTTGTTCCAGGATTCACGGCGGGTGCCCACGATCAGCGGTCCGCCGTCGGGCGTCTCGGGCTGGCCGTGTGCTCCGGTGACGGTGAGCGTGGCCGCCAAGCCGACGGTGAGGGCGTGGGGGCGGCGCACGCGGCCCTCTACCGTTTCTCCGGCGCAGCGCCGGTCGTAGTGGGGGCGGCGGAGGGGCCCTCCGGGGGAGTCTGCGCCGGGCCGGCCGGCTTGAGCATGAACGGCTCGTGCCCGCCGTGTCCGGAGTGGCACTCCAGGCAGGCGCGTGCGGGGTCCGCGTGCGCGGGGACACGCGTGGAACTGAGCAGATCCGGCGTGTGGCACTGTGCGCACACGCGGCGGTCGGCGTCGCGGAAGAGGGCCGGGTAGGCCGACTCATGGGGCGAGTGGCACCAGAGGCACGCGCCGGCCGCCACCGGGCCGTGCATCCGGGGATAGGCGCTTCGGATTCCGGCGTGGCACTCGAAACAGATCGTCGAGTCATTGCGCGTCGGGCGGTAGCGTGTCTTGTGGCAGGCGTCGCAGTTCTCGGCGGCGTACGGCGCGTGCAGAATCACGACGGCGGGCGTTCCGGCGATCCCCGGCCCGCTTCCCGGGACGGGGGCGTCGGGATCCGGCACGCCGTCAAAGAAGAAGCTGAGAGTCTTGTAGTTCTCCCGCGTCACCGTGCAGCCCGACCAGGGTCCGAAGACGGCGGCGGCTCCGGCGACGCACACCGCCGCGAGCCAGATCCCGGCCTTGTTTCCTCCGGGGTGGCGACGCGGCGGACGCTGCATGCGTTGTATCCTCCATGGTCACCTGACATTGGACGGCTGGCGAGCCGCCGGCGGGGCCGGGGTCGCTTGCGGATCGCTCGGATCGGTGTCCGCGCCCGGCTCGATGCCTCCGGGGGTCTGCAGCTTGAGCGTCTCGGCGCTGGGGACGCCGACGCCCGTTTCGACAGGGGCGGCGGCGGAAGCGAGGTCCTGTGCGGAGTACTCCGCGCGGCGTTCTCCAAGGACGTAGACGGAAACTTTGTTGGGGCCGAACTGGTTGGTCACGACCACAACCCGCTTCGCGGCGAATCCGGGGTGGATCTTGTCCTTGAACAGGTCGAGGCCTCCGGACGTCACGGCGATGCCCGCGGGCAGGTCCATGGCCCCGGGGAAACTCCCCGCGGCGCCGAAGTGCATGAGGAGTCGGTTCTGATCGTCGAACATCTGGACATTCTGGAACGCGGCGTCCACCACGTAGATGATGCCGTCTTCGTCGACGGCGAGGTGCTTGGGCCTGGCGAACGAACCGGCGTAATCGCCGAGCTCGCCCGTCGCGGCCAGCAGCTTCCCGTCGGGATCGAACTTTTGCAACCGGCACCGCATCATGTCCATGACGTAGACGTTGCCCTCCTTGTCGGTGGCGACGCCGAGGGGCAGGCGGAACTGACCGTCCTCATCACCGACGGTGCCCAGGGCGCCGAGACGGGCACCGGTGTGTCGGTCGAGGACGACAACCTGCTGGGCGGCCATGTCAGCGGCGTACAGGCGGTCGGCGTGGACGGCCAGGGCGACGGGCTTGAAACCAGGGAAGCCAATGACGGTCGAGTAGCGTTCGGAGGCGTCGAAGACGAAAATCGTGTTGCGCGCGTTGTCGGCGACGTAGATCATGCCGTCGTCCGCGACCGCGACCGCCACGGGGTGCTCGAGCTGATTGAACCCGGAAACGCCGACCAGTCGGGTCTGCTTCTTTGTGAGGTCGAGGACAACAAGGGCGCGTGATCTCATGTCGGCGACGTACAGCTTCCCGTCGCGTACGGCGACACCATACGGCTTCTGAATGAGTGCCGTCTTCGCTGACTCCTCGCCGAAGACCAGGCGTTCGAAGCCGCTCATCTCGGTCGGCGAGACGTCCTCGCTGGATCCGTAGGAGGCCACGAACTGGATTCGTGGCTCATCGGGGAACTGCGGCCAGAACGCGTAGGAACGGTTCATCTCCGGAGCGGGTCCGGCGCGCGGTCCGCTCGCACACCCATGCGCGGTCACAAGCAGTGCCGCGAGTCCGAGCGCGAAGAGGGTCGATGGCGGCCGGCGATTCGCTGTCGTCATGTGTTTCTCCGTGGGAAGTCGCCTCGAAGAAGATAAACAAACGCGGTGCCACACCGCGTCACGGAGCGCGAAAACCGGCGCAAAAATGAAACCGCCCCGGGGAGCCTTGCACGAATCCACAGCACCGGGGCGGTTCACCAAGATTTGGGCAGCACGCTTACTTGATGTGGCACGTCAGGCAGATGTGACTCGCCGCATTGCTGAACTGCAGCATGTGCCCAAAGTTACCGCGGTTGTGCGGATCGTGGCAGGTTCGGCAGCCCACCACCCACTGCTCGGCACCGGTCGGGTCGAACCACTGGCGCAGACGCAGTTCGCCCCAGGGCCCAACCACTCGGTGCTGGGCGTTCTGCGGATTCCACGAGGTGCTTGTGGTGGAAGTGGTGTAGATCGCCTGGCTGCCGATCGGGTGGTCGTCCTGAAGGTCGGTCCCGATCTTGGCAACGCCGGGAATGAAGTTCGTACCGGTCATGCCGCCGAAGCTGTCCAGCGCGACGGTTCCGTCATGGCACGACATGCAGAGCCGGCTGGTCCTGTCGAGGTCCGCGACCGCAGTGCCGCTCCCGCCGCCGTGCATCGTGTAGGTGGCGGTGGTCAGGGCGTGGTTCCACAGACGCCCGGCGTTGTAGTCGGCGAAGTGGGGCGTGTGGCACGGCTTGCAGATCTCTCCACCGGACCAGGCGTAACTGCTGAAGTCGTGCCTGGAGTTGGTGATCTGCGCGTTCGCGGTTCCCGCCATTCCGATCAGCGCCAGAGACCCGAGCCAGAAGGTTGTGAGTTTCATGGCCTTCCCCTTTCATGCCCCCTTGGGCCGGGATCCATTCAGCGGGCACACCCTCGCTTGGTCCAGCCTCATTGGTTCATCTGTCCAATATCACTGCAAGCCACGTACCAATGCCCTTTGGCGCCGCTTCGCCGGTGGAATCGCGTTCTTTGGGCTGATAATGAGGGTCGGGGGGTCGGGGCTTCTCAGCGACGGGAACTCACAACCCGGACAGTCTCCCAGCGCCCGGAGATGTCGCTCACTCGTTCCGAAACAGCTGCGGTGTTCGGTCCGATCAACGACTGGATCGACCCACAGCAGAGGCGGACATGTCGCAACCACGATACCGACGAACACGTAGATCCCGCGGCCCCAAGCGGATCCGACGCACCGTAGGGGTGAGTGCGGGCTTGCTCTTCGGCTCAATGTTCATCGTCGAGGCGGTTTTCCCGAGGGAATCGGTGTACGCCGGGAGCGTGCCGGCGGGCGGCCTCCTCGGCCTCCCCGATGTGATGCCGGTTTCGTCCGACTGCACATCGTGCCACCACTTCGATCGGGTCCTTTCGCACCCGATCGGAGTGGTCCCCTCCATGCCGGTGCCGGCGTGGATGCCGCTTGAAGACGGTCGGCTCACGTGCGTCACATGCCATGAGCCACGGGAAGGACATCCCTCAGCCGGGGCGGTTCTTCGCGCCGATTCCGGGCCCGGCGGGTTGTGCGTCCAGTGCCACTCGCCGTCGGCGAACGGACTCAAGGGCGGGCATGCCGACGGGCGCGTGCGAGCGCACCTGATCGGAGGCGGCGCCGGTGGGCGGCCGGGGCTCGATGAGGAGAGTCGCGACTGTCTTTCCTGCCATGACGGTACCGCCGCCGGCGACGCCGGTTCGCACGCGGGGATCAGCGGGCTGTTCACCGTCGAAGGAAGCCATCCGATAGGGATGCGGTACCCATCGCCCGGGGAACGGCGCACTTCGAGCGAGGCCCGTTTGGTGGACATCGCGCGCCTTCCCCTTCGAATCCGGCTGTTTGATCAGACGGTCGGGTGCGGATCGTGCCACAGCGTGTACTCCCAGCAGGCGGGCCTCTTGGTGACCAGCAATCTCCGCAGCCGCCTGTGCCTGAGTTGTCATATCGAATGAGGCGCGGGCCCGTCCGTTCCTGAGATCGGGACCAACCGGCGGCACGCTTTCTCGAATGTGAGAGAGGGCCGAGCCCGGCTTTGTTCCGCGTCATCGCCCGCACGATTTCGGTGCAATGGCGCCGGGTGGCTAGCCCTCTGCACGGCGCGGGGATGGCACCGCGCTTGCTTCCCCATCCCATGCAAAGGAAGGCATGGGTGTACACCGGAAACAACTCGCGGTCGGGGGGCTGTTCATCGCGTGCGCCTTCGCGTACCTGGGCATGGCCGCGGCCGAGTCCGGTTGGGTGTACTCGGTGGACGTGGACAGTCTGGCCGCTGCGAGCGTGGGCCGGCGTGCGCGCGTCCACGGCACCGTAGGCTTGGAACGATTCGAGGTTCGGCCGGCCGACCGTTCGGCGACGTTCGAACTCGTGGGATCGGATCACGGCGTTCGTGTCCGTTACGCCGGAGTGATTCCCCCGCTGCTCCGGCCCGGCGGCCAGGTTGTAATCGAGGGCGCGCTCGACGCCGAAGGCGTCTTTGTCGCGGACACGCTGCTGACCAAGTGCGCCAGCCGGTACGAGCCGAAGACCGATGGGCTCTGAAGCACGGGAGGAGCGCTGGTGATCCCAACGCCGGGTCAACTCGGTCTGTATGGCGCCTGCGGCGCGGCGGGTGCTGCGGTCATCTGCTGCGTGCTGGCGCGGGCCCGGGGGCCGGCATGGCTTCGGCTCGCGCGATGGGGGCTGGTATCGGCGTGCGTGTGCCTCGTGACTTCGGCGGTGATCCTGGCTCTGGCGCTGTCCACGCTCGATTTCCGGCTGGCGTATGTCGTGTCGCACGTGGAAAGGGCGTTGCCGACCGGTTTTCGTGTCGCGGCGTTGTGGTCCGGGGAGGAAGGCGGGCTGCTGGTCTGGGCAACGCTGGTGTCGCTGTGCGCTGCGGCGGGCGCTGTGGCTCGCCGGCGGATGGCCCCGGCCGGTGAGGCGGTCACGCTCGGGGTGCTCTCGGTTGTTGTCTTGTCATTCACCTTGATCGTGCTCGCGGGGGCGGACCCGTTCCGGCTGTCGTTGCCGGCGCCGGGCGACGGTCACGGTCTGCACCCCTCGCTGCGGCACTGGGCGATGCTGCTGCACCCGCCCATGCTGTTCCTCGGATCGGCGATCTCTGTGGTCCCGTTCGCGGTTGTGTGCGGCTCGTTGAGCGCCCGGCGATCAGACAACCATTGGGTCGTGCCTCTGCGCCGGTGGGCGATCGCGGCGTGGCTGTGCCTGGGGGGCGGGATCGTGCTGGGCGCGGCGTGGGCGTACCTGGAGTTGGGGTGGGGGGGCTATTGGGGCTGGGACCCGGTGGAGAATGTCGCGCTGGTCCCCTGGCTGACCGGGACGGCCTTCATCCACGCGATCATCGTGCACCAGCACCGGGGCCAGATGAAGTGGTGGAC
>CAZMPE010000003.1:0-24698 GCA_964567955.1 uncultured Phycisphaeraceae bacterium
GACGGCGCTCCTGCCGCTGCTGGCCAGCGACGCCTACCACCGGGGCGAATGGAAGAAGCGCAAGGCGTTCAAGTTCGCCGACTTGTTCGCGGCCGCGGCGGCGAGGGCGTAAGGCTGTTACAGGGCGGTTGCGCGCCGGGCGTTAGGCTGGACGGATGCGGCGGCGCGCCGAGCGTTGACACAGACCCCGGGTGTTGCGCGCGCTGCGGGTACGATCGGCGCGGGCGGGCCGCGGGATCGGTCTGCCCCGAGTGCGGGCGGGCGTGAGATGGTGTCGCCATGGTAAAGCGCGGCCGACGCTTGATGCTGTGTGTCCTACTAGGCGTCGTCACAACGCTGATCGTCGCGTGGGCGCTCGCCGCGTGGATGCCGATCGAAATGTACCCGAGGACGGTCGTGGGCGCCTTCGAGCGATGGGGGAAGGCCTGGAGCATCACCGAAGCGCGTCCGTTCGGAGTCGTCGATCGCTGGTGGAATGATTTCGGCGAGGGCGAGCCGATCCAGAACGCCGGCGATGTGCTGCGGGCGCTGGCGCCCCGGGACCCCGGAACGCAGGTGGCCAACGCGCGCTCGGACCACAGCGCGATGGCGGCCCAGCGGCCGGGCTTGCAGATTTGGAACGAGATCCCGGCGTGGGGCGCATTCGCGAGCGCCGATCGGCCGCCGGGGAACATCACGATCGGATCCGACACGGCCTTCGGCTGGCCGCGGCCGTGCTTGTGGTACGGCGTCGAGTCGACGCTCGATCGGTTCTTCATGTCGATCACCTCGGACCGCCTTGAGGGTGGAGTGCATCTATGGGGTCCCGTCTCATCACGCGGGCGGGATTGGCACGCTCTTCCCCTTCGCCCGATCTGGAGCGGTCTGGCGGTCAACGTCGCGATCTTCGCGGCGATCTGGTGGGTAGCGCTGACAGGCGTGCCCGCCGCACGCCGGGCGCTAAGGCGGAAGCGCGGCTGGTGCCCGTGGTGCGGGTATGACCGGGAGGGACTCGCGGCGGGCGCGGTGTGCCCGGAATGCGGGCGCCCTGCCGCCCAATGATGACGGCATCATGGCGCGCTCCTCAACGAACGGAACGACCCGCTGCCCATGGGCGAAGAACGAACTGGCGATCATGTACCACGACAAGGAATGGGGCGTGCCGGTGCACGACGACCGGGTGCTCTTTGAGTTCCTGATCCTCGAAGGGGCGCAGGCTGGCCTGTCGTGGGACACGATCCTGAAGAAGCGCGAGCGGTACCGCAGAGTCTTCGATGGGTTCGACGCGGCGAAGATCGCCCGGTACCGCGCGCCGAAGATCAACGCTCTCCTGAAGGACCCGGGCATCGTTCGCAACCGGCTCAAAGTCGAATCCGCCGTGAGCAACGCCCGCGCGTTTCTCAAGACTCAAGACGAGTGCGGCTCGTTCGACGCGTACATCTGGGGGTTCGTCGGGGGCGAGCCGATCGTCAACCGGCGACGGACGCTCAAGGACGTCCCCACCACCACTCCCGAATCCGATGCCATGTCCAAGGACCTCAAGCGGCGCGGCTTCCGGTTCGTCGGTTCGACGATTTGCTACGCCTTCATGCAGGCGGTGGGCATGGTCAACGACCACCTCGTCTCGTGCCCGCGGCACGCGGACCTGGCCTGAGCTATCGTCCACCGCATGCGCGAGTCCGAGTTGCTCTCGCACATCTTCAAGCGGTCCGGCGGGCTGGCCGCGGCGTTCCCGCACGTGCTGGTCGGCCCCGGTGACGACTGCGCGGTCGTCGCATCGCCCTCGGGCGACCCGATCCTGCTGAAGGTGGACCAGGTGGTCGAGGGAAGGCACTTCCGGCCGTTCCCCGCGACGCCCGTGGACCTGATCGCGCGAAAGGCGATGGCTCGATCGGTTTCCGACATCGCCGCGATGGGCGGGACGCCGACGTGCGCCGTTGTCGGGGCGACGCTTCCCAAGGACTGCGCGTACGCCAACGATCTCTTCGATGCCATGGCGCGATGGGCAACGGGCTGGGGCTGCCCGCTGGTCGGGGGCGATATCGCCGTTGCGGAAACCGGGCCTCTGATGCTCGCGGTGACGGTGCTCGGCACGCCGCACGCGAGGCGCGGCCCCGTCCTGCGCTCCGGTGCGAAGGCGGGCGATGCGGTGTACGTGACGGGCCAACTCGGCGGGTCGCTGGACCCGGCGAGCGGGCTGGGCCATCACCTGACCTTTGAGCCGCGGCTCAGAGAGGCGCGGACGCTGTGCGACGGACTAGGCGCGGACCTGCACGCGCTGATGGACATCTCCGACGGGCTCGGACGGGACGCCGGACGGATGGCGGCCGCGTCGCGCGTGCGGATCGAGATCGACGGCGCGGCGATCCCGCGCCGTGCGGGTGTGGCGGGATGGCGCGAGGCGGCGTCGGAGGGCGAGGATTACGAGTTGCTCTTCGCCGTGCCGGATGGGCGCGGCGTGCCGGCCCTGGCGGGCGTCGCGTGGACGCGAATCGGGCTTGTCGTCCCGGGCTCGGGTTGCGTCATTCTCGACGGCGGGCGGGTGGTCGAGGCGGGCGAACTGGGCTGGGATCACGGCGAATAATGCTGCGATGACGATCGAGTTCGTACGTGCCTCGTCCTCCCCGCAGGAGACCCGCCTGATCGGCGAGTCGCTCGGGGTCGTCCTGCGCGCGGGGGATGTCGTCCTGCTCTCGGGCGAACTCGGGGCGGGCAAGACGGGCCTGGTGCGCGGCATCGCGGCGGGCATGGGTGTCGGCGACGGCGCCGTCTGCAGCCCGACTTACGTGCTCATGCACGAGTACACCGGGACAAGCGGGCCGGGCCTGGTCCACATCGACGGGTACCGCCTCGCAGACGCTGACGAGTTCGGGGCGCTGGGTCTCGATCGCGTCTTCGGCTCGGATGCCTCGGGCGCGCTGGTGGTCGAGTGGCCGGAGCGGCTTCCGCCCGGCGTGATCGACTCCACGACCGCGGCGCGGGTTCGCATCGATCAGGTCGGCGAGGATCGACGCGAGCTCTGGTTCGCGCTGCCGGAGTCCTGGTTGGATCGGCCGGGACTGGATGCGCTCCGCCAGCGGGAGCCGACAGTCTGCCCGATCACGGGCAAGCCGGTGCCCGCGGGCTCGCCGACATGGCCATTCTTCGACGAGCGGGCACGCCTGGCCGACCTGTATCGTTGGCTGAGTTCGGCCCACTCGATCGGGCGCGATATGGACGCTGACGACCTCGATGAGACCTGACCGAGCCGGGCCGAGTAAGATCGCTCCATGATCCGACGCCTGGCGCCGATCGTCCTCCTCCTGACGTTGACGGGAACCCCTTCCCTGGCCGCCGGCACGGGCGCGGCGTCCAACGGCACCGCGGGGCTGTGGCCGCTGTTCGTGCAGTCGTTCGACCTGTTCAGCGTCGTGCTGCTGATCGGGTCGGTAACGGCCGGGGCCTACGTCTTCCGCTGCCTGGTCGAGGTGCGTGCGGGGCGGATCATCCCGTCGCGCCCGATCGCGACCATGAACGACCTGCTGCAGGCGTCGCGGGTGGGCGAACTGCGCAACTTCGTCTCGCGTGACGGTTCGTTCCCCGCGCTGGTCGTGCGTGCCGCGCTGAGCCAGTCGGACAAGGGGCGCGAGGCGATGCGCGAGGCCGCCGAACTGACGGCGTCGGACCTGTGCGCCCGGTGGTTCCGCAAGATCGAGCCGCTGAACGTGATCGGCAACCTCGGGCCGCTCGTCGGGCTGGCGGGAACAGTCTGGGGGATGATCCTGGCCTTCACGACCCTCGGGGCCGCCGGGGGCGAGGCCGGGCCCGCGGACCTCTCGCTGGGCATCTCCAAGGCGCTCTTCCACACGCTGCTGGGGCTGTGCCTGGCGATCCCCTGCCTGCTGGTCTTCGGATTCTACCGGTCGGTCATCGACGCCCTCTGCACGCGGGCCATGGTCATCTCGTCCGAGATGGTCGAGAAGCTGCCCGCCCACGACGACCGCAAGCCCTGACCCGGGGTGCCCATGCGCCGCCGCACCTTCCATGCCCCGCACCCGTTCGGCAAGATCAACGTCACGCCGATGATCGACGTGGTGATGGTGCTGATCATTTTCTACCTGATCGTCGGCAAGCTGGTGGCGGACAAGCGCAGCGAGGTGCGGCTGCCCGAGTCGCGGGCGGGGGCGACGGACCCCGCGGCGGACCGGCTGGTGATCAACGTGCTTGAGGCGCCGGAGAGTGCCCGCGGCGTGCGGATCGTGGTCGACGGTCGAGACGTGCACCCGGACTTCCTCGAGCCGCTGGTGCGCGAGCGAGTCGGGGCTTCGCCGGCCACGGTCGTGCACATCCGCGCGGCACGCGACCTGCCCTTCGGGAGCGTCTCGTCGGTGGCGCGGGCCTGCCGCGGGGCGGGGGTGTCGACGGTGCGCCTGGCTACGGAGCGTGCGCCGTGAACCGCCCCTTCCGCCAGCGGAGTGCGCTCAAGTCATGGGAGCTGCAGTTCGGCCCCAACATGACGCCCATGGTGGACGTGGTGATGGTGATCCTGATCTTCTTCATGGCGGGGACGGTCCTCGTCGGCCCGGAGTGGTTCCTCAAGACGGCGCTGCCGACCGAGGCGAAGGGAGCCGGGCCCGCGGCGCCCGCCGATCCGTTTGCGCTTCCGCCGGCCCGCTTCGAGATCGCCCTGGACGCGGGGCCGGACGGTCGGACGATCGGGACGGGACTCGGCCAGGGGAGCGCGGAACTCGATGAACTGGAGAACCGGATCCGGAGCCTGGGTTCGGAGTCGTCGGGGGCGGAAGTGATCGTTCTGATCCGCCCCACCGCCGTCGTCCCCTACCGGGATGTCGTGCGCGTGCACAGCGCGTGCGTGTCGGCCGGGATCGCGAACGTCGGACTGACGGACGCGCCTACGCCTTGACGCCGAAGATCTGGAATCGATGGCCCTTGGCGACGAGCCCGCGCTCGCGGCAGATGCGGTCGCGCAGGGCGATCAGCTCCGGGATATCGATCGATTCGACGGCGCCGGTGTCGACGCGGACGAGCAGGTCGTCGGGCCGGCGGCCGTAGACGAGCTGGTACAGCGCCCGGTCCTCTTCGAAGAGGACGCGCTGCAGGATGCCGGCATCCTGCAGGAGGCGGAGGGTGCGATAGACGGTCGCTTTCGAGACGCGGAAGCGAGCCTTCTTGAGCGCGGCACGGAGTTCCTCGGCCTCGAAGAGGGTGTCCATGCGGATGATGGCGTCGAGAACCTGGGCCCTCTCGGTGGTGTACTTGAGCCCCTCGGCCTTGAGCGTGCGCCGGAAGACGGCGCAGAGCGGCTCCACGATCTGGAGTTCTGACTCGCTGGGGCCGACCGCCATGAGGTCATCGTACCACCCCACCGCCGCGAACCCGTAAACTCTCACCCGATGCCGCAGGATGCGACGACCTCGTTGAAGCAATGGACCGCCGGACGGGGCGTTCGCGCGGCGGCGGCGTTGCTGGTGGTATTCGGGGCCCTCACGCTGATCGGCGTGTTCGCATCGATCGGTCCACCCCTGGACGGCTCGATCGACCCTTGGACGGACCGAGTCGCCCGAGTCGCCGGTGCGTTCTTCCTGCTGGTTCGTGCGGGGACGCCGGCTCTTGTCTACCTGCTGGCGGCGATCGGGCTGGGCCGGTTGCTCTCCGGGCTGTATCGAGGTGCCGCGGATCCGCTGGCGGTGCAAGCGGGGCTCGGGCTCGCGTTGATGCTGTCGCTGAGCCATGGTCTGGGATGCCTGGGACTGCTGGCGGGCACGTTGGGAATGGTCGTGGGAGGCGGCGTCTGCCTCGCCGGGCTCGGCCTGCTGGCGCGCCAGGTGGTGACGCACACGGGCGACTCGGAGCGGCGCCGGATTCCGGGGGCCGCGTTGATCGCGATTCCGGGCGTGGCGCTGATGCTGGTCGCGGCGTGCCAGCCTCCGGGCTGGCTTTGGTCGAGCGAAGCGGGGGGATATGACGCGCTGGCGTACCACCTGCAACTGCCCCAGGAATGGCTGGCGATGGGGCGGATAGCGCCGCTCGAGCACAACGTGTACTCGTTCCTTCCGGGGTATGTGGAGTCGGCGTTCCTGCACATCGGGGCGATGACCGGCGCGACGGCGGGCCCGGGCGCGGCATCGCGCGCGTACGGGCTTCTGGCGGGCGAAGGGTTCGGCGTGATCAGCGCTCAACTCCTGCACGCCGGAATGGGGGTGCTCGCGGCGTTGCTGATCGGTCGGGCCGTGGTGCGGGCCGCCGAATCGGCCGGGATGAACCCCGAGAATGCGCGGATCGGCGCGGCGTTCGGCGCGGCCCTCTTTCTTCTCACTCCATGGACGGTCGTGGTCGGCTCACTGGCTTACAACGAGATGGGTATGGTCGCGCTGGGCGCGGCGGCGCTGATCGCGGCGATGAACACCACGCTCGCTCCCTGGCGACGGGGCGTCGTGACGGGGCTGCTGGTGGGCGTCGCCTGCGGCTGCAAGCCGACCGCCCTGACACTGGTGGGTGTACCGATCGGGATCGTGCTGCTGGGGCTGGCGCCGGCCAAGGAATGGGCTCGGATCGCGGCATGGGGGTCCGGCGCGGGTGTCTTGGCCCTGGCGCCCTGGCTGGCTCGCAACGGCTTGGCCACCGGCAATCCTGTCTTTCCGCAGTTGACGTCTGTTTTCGGGAATGCCCACTGGTCGGACGAACAAGTGGCGCGATACGGCAACGCGCATTTTTTCCGAGGCTCACTGCTCGAGCGGCTGTCGCTGTTGGTGCGGATCGACCCCTCGGACCCATCCGGCCCGCGCCACCGGGGGATGCTGCACCCGCAGTGGTTCGCGTTCTTCCCCGCGGTGCTGGCGGCGGCGGCGGTCGCCCTGGTCGTCCGGCCAAGTCGCCGGATCGGATTGCTGCTGAGCGCGGCGCTGGCCGCGCAGGCGGTGCTGTGGATGTTCACGACGCACATCCAGTCGCGGTTCCTGGTGCCGCTGGTCGTGCCGGGGTGCGTGCTCTTCGGGCTGGCGGCGGCGTGGCGCCCCCGCGCTCGGATGGGGCCGCTGTGGATCCCGAACCCGGTCGCGCTCGGGCTGGTCGCGGCGCAGGGCATCGTGGCGATCGGCGTGTTCGGGATGGAGGGCCGGGGGCGGCCCAATGCCCTGTTGGCCGGAGGCCCGGCGATCCTGACCGGCGAGGCGTTGCGTGGTCCATTGGCGCGCGCCTCGGCCGAAGAGCGCGAGCGCTTCCTCGCCGGCGCCGAGCCGGAATCGCTCCTCAACCTGACGCTCCCGCCGGGGCGGAGCGTCTACCTGCTGGGCGGCGCCACGCCCCTCTATTTCGCGGTTCCCGTGGTCTACAACACGACCTGGGACCGCTGGCCTCTGGGTGAAGCGATGCGCGCGAATCCGGCGACTCCCGGCGCGTGGGCCGGGGCCTTGCGTGCCCGAGGGATCGACCTGATTCTGGTCAACAGGGGCGAACTCGGCCGATTGCAACGGTCCGGGTTCGCGGACCCGCTGGTGACGCCCGAGGCGGCGTCGCAGTGGCTCGACGGATCGGGCCGGGTCGTGAGGGATTGGGTGCGGACCGGTCAGACGCTGTACGAGCTTCGGAGCGTCGAAGGAGGAAGGCCCTGAGCGCGCCACGCCGAGCGTCCGGACGCGGCCTGACACGCGTGATCCTGCACACGGCGGGGTTCGTCGTGGGGCTGGGGCTCCTGGGGTGGTGCGTGTCGCTGGCATTCGCGCCGGCCAACCGTGAGCAACTCGCCCGGCTCTCGGAGGCACCGGCGCAACTCGTCGCGATCGTGCTGACGCTGTCGCTCGTGACCCTGGTGCTCAACGGGACGGCGTTCTGGCTGGCTCTGCTCCCGTCGCGACGCCTCCCGCTCGTGGACGTCGTGGCAACGAACGCGATCGCGACCTTTCTCAACTACCTGCCGTTCAAGCTGAGCGTGCTCAGCCGGGTCGTGATCCACAACCGGAAGGACCGCGTGCCGCTGGCCATGATCGCGGCGTGGCTCGGGGCCGTCGGGATCGTCCTGCTCGGCGCCGTCGGCCCGCTGGTGGTCGCCGGACTCTGGCTGCGCCGCGTCGACTGGACGTGGGCGGGCGTCGTCGCCGTTCTCGCAGCCCTTTCGTTCGGTGCGATCGTGATCCTCTCGAAGGTGTTCCGCGGCGAGGGCGGTCTTGGCCGCCTGGAGCGGATCGCCGCACGCGCGGGCATGTCCGTCTTCGCCCGGCCGCTCCGGTCGCGACGCTGGGGAGGCATCCACGCAGGGTTCTCGATGCTGGCCTGCCCGAAGAGTGTCGGCGCGGCCTACATCGTCCGGATGGTCGATATCGGAGTTCAGGCGACGCGGTTCGGCGCGGCGGCGGCAATCCTCGGCGTGGCGATGCCATGGGAGGACGCGATATTGCTCGCGTCGACGTACTTCATCGTCGGTGTCATCAGCCCCACCGGTATGCTCGGGACCCGCGAGGGCGGCGTGCTGGGACTGGCGGCGGTCCTTGGGCTGCAGGGCAAGGATGGGATCGTCACCGTTGCGCTGCTCGTCACCGCGACGGAGGCGGCGGTCAATCTCGCCGCCGCGGGGATCGGAGGCGTCATGCTCCGCCCCGACCGCCTGCTGCGCCGCGCGGCGGTCAGCGATCCGCCAGCAGCTTGATTTCCAGGTGCGAAGACGTGTACGCCGTCGTTTCGATGGGCTCCGCCAGGGGGAGAGATGTCTTGAAGACCAGCACGCGGTCCGAGACGCGCGAGACCAATCGACCCGCCGCGGCGTCCCACTTCACACGCACGTCCCCGGACTGTTCGGCGATGGAAATATCAGGAACTGCCGGGTTTGGATCGCCCTTGGGTGGCCGCACGGTCGCCCGCATGCCCCCGCCTATTTCAGCGATGCCGTCGGCGATGCCCTTGAGCGTGTATTCCGTCGTGAAGACAACCGTCTTGCCGACGAGCAGCGGCGTGACGTAATCAAGCGACCATGCGGCACCGGTGCCCCTCGTCCGGCCCGCGCCGTCCGGGTCGATCGCCCAGAGTTGCTCGAGGTTGTGCTCGACCGCCTCGCGGGAGAACAGCCCGAGCGCCTGGGTCTCGGATTTGTCGGCCGCGGCGGCCCGGAATGCCGGGATCAGTCCGTTGAGACTCGCGATCTTGCCGTTTGAACGGACGACGACTTCCGGCGTGCACGACGCAAGCGCCGAACCGACCGAGGTCATCGCCTCCGCGGCGGGACCGTCGGCGCTCGGTTTCCCGTCTTGCCATGTGAACACGCTCCGGCGCCCCGGCGCATCCGTTTCCATGAGTTCAAACCGCAAGTTCTCGATCGCAACCCGGATCGTCGCCGAGCCGTCGGCATCCACCGAGATCGTGTCGAGCCGCAACTCGGCGTGCTGCGAGAGGGTCACGGCGGGCGCCTGCGGCTCGATGCCCCGCTTCCTCGTGAACGCGGCGTCGAACGAGTACCGCTGGGACTGCCCGGCGACGAACCCGGGCTGAAGACGGACGCCGTCGACAGGCGGCGCCTGCGCGGCACCGATCGCCGCGAACGCGAGAGGGACGAAAACGGCGTGGATCGGCGCAAGTCTCAAGGGAACGCTCCTCATCGGCGGGGGACGGGGGGGCGAGCCGCCGCGATATCATCCGGCACTCATGCGACTGGCCCTGGCCCAGATCAACCCGACGGTCGGCGACATCGCCGGGAATACCGAGCTTATCACGGCGTGGATCGAGCGTGCGAGGGCGGAGCGGGCCGACCTGGTCGTCTTCCCCGAGCTGTGCGTCAGCGGTTACCCGCCGCGGGACCTGTTGCTGCAGGAGGGGTTCATCGAGGCGGTGATGGCGGCGGCCAGGCAGATCGGCGAGACGGCCACGAAGGGCATCACGGCGGTCTTCGGGGCGCCGCTGCCGGTCGACCCGAAGAACCCGCGCGGGCCGATCGCCAACGCCCTGGTGGCCTACAGCGACAACCGGTACGTCGAGTACTACGACAAGCGGCTGCTCCCCACGTACGACATCTTCGACGAGGACAGGTACTTCACGCCCGGGGCCCGCGCGGCGGTCATCAACGTCGCCGGCACACGGGTCGGTCTCTCGATTTGCGAGGACCTGTGGAAGGGTGAGGACGCGGGGTTCGCTTCGCACTACGCCGAGGCGGAGGACCCGGTCGCCCAGCTCGTTCAGGCGGGGGCGCAGGTCGTCATCAATCCCTCCGCGAGCCCGTACGTGCTGGGCAAAGGGGCCAAGCACAGGCGGATCCTCCGCGAACACGCGGCACGCCACGGCGTGTTCGTCGCGGCGGTGAACCAGGTCGGCGGCAACGACGAACTGATCTTCGACGGGCACGCTGCGGTGTACAACGGGACGGGGGAACTGATCGCGGCGGCTCCGGGCTTCGACGAGCACCTGCTCGTGTGCAACATCGGCAAGACGGGCTCCGCCGTCCCGGACCCGCTGATCGACGCGCCGACGGAGGATGTGCTCTTCCGGGCGCTGACGCTCGGCGTGCGCGATTACCTGCGGAAGACAGGCTTCAAGAGCGCGTTGATAGGCCTCTCCGGGGGGATCGACTCGGCGGTGACGGCGGCGATCGCGGTGGCCGCCCTCGGACCCGGCAATGTCACGGGTGTCTCCATGCCGGGGCGGTACTCGTCGGAGCACTCGAAGACGGATGCCGCGGAACTGGCCCGCCGGCTGGGCATCGGGATGGTGACGGTGCCGATCACCACGCCCTTCGCGGGGTTCGCGGCGATCCTCGGGAAGCCCATGACGGAACTCGGCTTCGAGCCCCTCGGGGCGAAACTGCCGGACATCGCGGAGGAGAACCTGCAATCGCGGCTGCGCGGCACGATCCTCATGACGCTCTCAAACCGGACGGGTTCGATCGTGCTGACGACGGGGAACAAGTCGGAGCTGGCGGTCGGTTACTGCACGCTGTACGGCGATACGAACGGCGGTCTGGCGGTGCTGTCGGACGTAACCAAGCGATTGGTCTACCGACTGGCGGGCTGGATGAACGCGAACCCGGCCCGGTGCGGTTTCCGCGGTCCGCCGATCCCCGAGGCAAGCATCACGAAGCCCCCGAGCGCGGAACTGAGGCCGGATCAGAAGGACCAGGACAGCCTGCCGCCCTACGACGTGCTGGACGTCATCATCGAACGGTACGTGGAGGGCCACCAGTCGCCGGCGCGGATCGCCGCGGAGACCGAGATCGACGGCGCGACGGTCGAGCGGATGGTGCGCCTGATCGACAACGCGGAGTACAAGCGGCGGCAACTGGCGACGGGCCTGAAGGTGACGACGGTGGCGTTCGGGACGGGACGTCGTATGCCGATCGCGCAGCGGTGGCGGCAGACGGCCCGACGCAACTGAAGCCGCTGTCCGCAAGTCAGCCCGCTTGAGCGCCGGACTCAACCAACGAGCCCAGCGATCCGCACTCGGGGCAACGGCCGCCCGCTAATCCGGAGAGGTCGTAGTCGCACACGAGGCAGTGCCCGGTACGCTTGCGACGTAACAGCATCGCGCCGACCAGCGAAGCGATGACTGCGGACGCCCCGACGACGGCCAGGTCAAAGACGTGCGTGCTGAACCAGGGCCGGATGATCCCCGCGTCGATCAACGCGAATACGGCGGCGCACAGGACAGCCGCGGCACACCCCGCGAGGAGTCCGAAGATCACGGGCTTCACGCCCGGCCGGGCTCGCGAATCGAAGACCAGGCGTGGGCGGAAACGCTCGAGCGCATCAACGGCGAACCACGCAACCGCCGCGGGCAGCGCGAGGAGTTTGACGGTGAGCAACGGCCAGGCCTGCTCGAGCGACTCAAAGACAAACCACTCCCATCCGGCCGTCACCGCCGCGAGGAACAGCGCAAGCCAGACAAGCGCGAAGCCGGAGATGAAGCGAATCATCGTGAACCCCCGTTGCCGCCCGTTTGGATCGGCACGCAGATCTCCCCGGCGATGAACTGGGCGGGCGGTGCCGCGCTCGGCTCGCCGCGAATCCACGCGCCGAGGTACGCGAACGGCCGCGACGAGGCCAGCCCTTGGTTCCAGCCCGCGTCGGCGCTCCGCGAGCGGGCGAAAACGCCGCCGGTCACGAGCAGCGCGGCCGCCGCGGCGACGCGGGTCGCGATGCGGGCGAGCCGCAAACGCGCGGCCCGCAGGCCGACGGGGCAGTCGCGTGTGATGATCGTGCCGTCGGCACGCCGACGGAAACCGGCGCAAAGTCGCTTGCCCGGCTCGCGGGCGGCGATCAGGGCCTCGGCCTCGTCACGCGACATGTTGGAGAGGTTATAGACGTTCAGGTTGCACTGGCCGCAATGGCGGACGCGGTCGCCTGGGCCGCCCGCGACAGGGGACATCTGGTCCCACTTCATCGGGCAAGGCGAGGCGATGCGGACTTGATCGAGGACGCCGAGCGGCACGGTCCGATTCATGGCGGGGCTCCTGTCGACCCGGGTGCGGGCCGTCGCCGAGGTGGTACGCCCCCGTCAATCGGGAGTTCCCCCGCGTTACACGGCCGTTACGCGCGCCATTCACCCGCGTACGAAGTCTCGAACGCGGGGGCATCGCGCCCCGCCAGTTCCCAGAGCCGCTTGGCGATCTGGCGCACGTGCAGGGCGTCATGGGCCGCCCAGGAGGCCAGGAAGTCTCCGGCATGGATCGGGCCGAACTTCGGGTGGCGGTAGGCCAGGGACCAGTCCGTCGAGCCGGGCAGCGACCGCAGCCACGCGATGGATCGCCGGCGCTCGTCCGAGAAGCGACCGAGGGCTTGGTTCAAGTCCCGCTCGTTGTACCGGCGCTCGCGGGCCCACCCCTCGGGATCGATGGCCGGCGGGTCGCCCGGCCGCTGCTCGAGCACAAAGGCGAGACGGGCGCGGAAGTCGTCAACCTCCTCATCCCCAAGATGGCAGACGGTCTCGAGAATCGACCACGCCCCGGAAGGCGGCTTCCAGCACGCCTCCTCGGGAGTGAGCCCGCCCACGAGCCCCGGGATCGAGGCTCCCACGGACTCGAGCCTGCGGATGATGGCTTCGCTGTTCATGTTCTGAAGACTCCTCGGAATTCGACTTGCAACGGACATTCCATCTTTGTAGTCTCGCAGCCGTCGCGGCGGAGATCCTGCCCCGAGCGGACGCGAGGCCGCTCCGAACGGCTCGATCCCCCACCGACGCCGGGCCGCTGCCTGACTCGGGCCGAATGCTCGCAGGAGGGTCGGTCGAAGGCGTTCCGCGGCAATGCCGACAGGCTTGCCCGCCCGACGCCCCCGCTGCAGCCATCCTCGGTTCGATCCCGGCTCACGGTCCTGCGCTGACTGGCTCCCCGCCCCAGCGGAGATGCCGCGCACCTGCCGCCCGCACCCGAGGCCTTCGCGGCCTCCCCCGCCTCGCGGGCGGCGCCTCGCATGGCCCCGAACATGGCGCGATGCCTGCGCGCCGGAGTGGCGACATGCGCTTCCCAGATTCGGTCCGGCTGCGGTCCGCCGCAGGTGTGCTCCGCCCCGCGGCAATCCTCGTGATCGTGTGGACGGCGTTCATCATCGTGATGTCCCGCGTCGACGGCCGGCTCGCCGTGCCGCCGGTGTACGACGACGTCTCGTACATGCTCGACGCGGCACGACGGCTGGAGGGGCTCTCCAACGGGGGGCTGCCGCGGGTGCTCGCGGAATACGCCACCAGCCCGCCCAAATCGCCCTATTCGACCGTGATGGCGGCGGGCGCCTTCCTCAGTCTGGGGATGCGTGAGTGGGCGCCGTATGTCACCAACGTGCTGGTGGTCGGCGCGCTCCTCGGATTCGCCGCGTACCTGCTGCGCACGACCGGGCCGCGGCGACGCCTGGCCGTGCTGCTCATGCTGCTGCCGATCCCGCTGATCGGGCGCGCGGCGTACGACTTCCGGCCCGACCTCCTCAGCGCGACGCTCACCGCTATCGGCATCGTGATGGCCCTCGAAAAGAGCCTGGAGCGAACCGGGTTCGTGCGACGGCTGTTCATCGGAGCCGTTTTCGGCGCGGCGATGATCGTCAAGCCCACGGCGTTCCCCGCGACTCTCGCGCTCGCGGGGGCGGCCCTTGGCGCGGCGGTGATCATCGATCGACCGGGGGACGGCGTCGGGAACCCGTCCAGGTCGGGGGTTCGCTCGCTCCTCCCGTCCCTCATGGCCTTGCTCGCGGTGGCCTTTCCGTATTTCGTCGTGGGCGCCTACCCCACCCTGCGGTACATCCACTACAACCTCGTCGGGAGCGGGCAGCGCCTGTGGATCAAGGAAATGCCGCTCGATGCTCACGCCCGCTACTACCTGGACGGCCAGGGAGGCGACTTCATGCTGGGATGGTCGGTCTACCCGCTTGTCACCGTCGTGGCGGCGTGGATCATCCGTTGCGTCATCGTCAGAGGCGGGTTCGAGGCGCGGCGTGCGGTCGCGATGGGTGCGTTGCTGGCGGTCGCCTACGCCGTCTGCACGATTCCGGTGGTCAAGCACGTCTTCTTCGGGCTGCCGTTCCAGACGCTGCTTGTGTTCGCGGGTGTCATGGCGGCCCGATCGCTGCTGGACGACCTGGCCCGGTGGCCGGAGGGCTCGCGCCTGATCCGGCCCGGTCTCACGGTGCTCGCCGCCGCATCGATCTGCCTTGTCCCGTTTGCGCGGCCGCGCGAACAGATCTCTCGCGAGCGAGCCGCGGCCATCCGGCGCGATCATGAGGCCGTGTACACAACGATCCTGCGCCACCTGGAGCGGCGGAGCGGAACGGTGCTGCTCACATTCACCGGGCCTGTCGACGCGGCGAATCTGGAGTTCAAGGCCCGTCAGCGGGCCCATCCGATCCGGTTCGCGATGACCGTGAACGCGGACGCGCCCGAGTTCTACCGTCCCTGGCTCGACCGGTCCGACCTCGTGCTGGCACTGCCGTCGCGCTCCGGGATGTCGCGCGGCACATTCCCAAGCTCGCGCATCCTCGATGAGGTGGTGGCGTACCTTGATCGCCAGGCCCTGTTTACACGGGCCGATCGCGTTCCCATCACCGGATCGCGCCGCGCCTTCATCCTCTACGGTCGACGCGCCGGATTCGCCGGCTTTGATGCGCTCGCGGGGCTCGGAAACCCGGAGGGCAAACCGGGGCCGGACGGGCGGCCCTATCAACGCTGGGGGTTCGGCCCGGCGACACGCTTGGCGGTCCATTCAAGCGGCAACCTCGTGATCCGCGCCCAGTGCCGCGCGGGCCCCGTTGAGAATCAGCGGATCGAGGTTCGTGCCGACGGACGCGTGTTGGGAGAGGCGGCCGTCGGGCCCGGCTGGAACGATCTCGAAATCCCGATCAAGGTCGGCCCCGACATGCGGGAGATCGAGCTGGTGTACGCGGACTGGCAACGCGGTGGACCTCGCCCCTTCGCGGTCTTGTTCCGCGGGCTACGGATCGATCCTGCCCCGAAGGATGCACCGCCCGCGCGGCCCGAGACCGCGGGTGAAACTGCCGTGCAGCAGTAGCAACGGACTCAGCCGGGCACAAAGAAACTCTGGTGCAACTCGGCGTGCCGAAGATTGAGCCGGATCCACTCGTCGGGCGTCAGCGGACCGAAGGCGGCGTTCGGCGATTGCGGCGTGCCGGCCTGTAGACGCGCCCACGCCTTGCGGTACCGCGCCAGACCCTCATCGACCGAGAGCTCCTCGATGGCGTAGGTCCCGCCCGGAACACCGGACATGCGGAATCCGGATGGGAAGCCGTCACGGAGGAACTTCTTCTTCATGAAGACCCGGAGGATGACGCGGACAATCCACGGCGGACGCGAGGGCGGACCCTCGTAGCCGAAGTTGATCCAGCCGGCGAGGTGCCCCAGAGCCTGACCCGGCGTCCAGTTACCCAGCGCCTTGAGCTTGCCGGCCTTGGCCGAGGCAGCGAGGCGCTCCGCATCCGCAAGCGCCTCCGCGGGGCTGCCGAAACGCAGCGGGCGCCGGCCCTTGACTCTCGCGGTGTCGATCACCAGTTCGGCTCCGGGCATCCGGGTCAGTGCCCGCCGGTCCGCATCGTATCGAGGCTCTCCGGGAACGGGAAGCTGGGAAAGACGCCGACGTGGCCGAACCGCCACATCGATGGCGCCGTGTAGACGTCGCCGCGGAAACCGGCGTGGTACATGGTCTTGAGGACGGCCTCGAAACTGGGCTCGCGTCCGCCGCCCTTGGCGTCGCTCTCGATCAGCCGGTTGGCCCGCGCGTTGAGGAAGCTGACGGTGGCGACGGGCAGGCGGTCGCGCCGGTCGCGCAGCATCTTGGTCACGGTCGTGAACCCGCGCCCAAGGTCGTCGAGCGTGAAGTGGTCCTTCCCCTTCGGGCGCAACAAGGCGAAGATCAGGAGGCTGTCCAGGTCGTACTTGAGAACGTAGGGCTCGCGGTCCGTGGCCGCGTGAACCGCCGCCGAGCCCTGGAACATCTTCGCGTAGCTCGTGACGCTCTTGGCCGACCATTGGCTGGTGTGCACAAGTTCGACAAGCTGGGCGACGATGCCGTGGCTGTTGTCCTCCTCATTCACGCCGCAGATGACGGTCCGGTACCGCCCGTCGAGCAGGTCCCGCAGCATGTCCTGACCCCAGAGGATCCGCATCCGCTCCCCGGCCCGGATCTTGCCCGCGGTCCCGGGCATCAGGCTGATCCGGTCGGGGAGGTGTTCGGAGGCGAGAAGCCGGTCGGCTTCGCCCTCGTACAGGCGGACTTCGTCGGGCGGGCGTTGCACGGTGGTCATGGGGCCTCCAATCGGATCATCGTAGACGCCGGACCGGGCGGACCCGGCGCGATTATCGGCGCCCGGAAGATTACCCAATCCCGACCTTCGCGCCATCCGCCCGTCGGGCTCGGCCGACGGGAGAACCCCGCTGGATGGAACAGGATCGAGCGCCGAAGTGACCCGCCGGCCCGCGCGCCGGATGGCTGTCGCGTTGCCGCCGTCGCGCCCCGGGGGAGGGGGAATCGCTTGCAGCCACCCACCGCAGTCAACCCGTTGGACCGCGTGCGCTTCTCCGGCGACGTGCGCTGCCGCGAGCACATCCGGACGGACAGCACCCTGCGCGGCCTGATCGACAGCGTCGACGTGCGTGGGGCCGGGAACTCCGCCCGCCAGCAGCTGCTGGCGGACGCGGTACGCGTCGACGAGGGGCTGCTGCCGAGCCTGTCCAGGACGGTCACCGATGTGGCCGAGCGAACCGGGATCACGATCCCCCTCGAGTTCTACGTCTACGCGGGCGCCGAGATCAACGCCGCGGTCACGCGGACGCGGACCCACGCGCTCGTCATGCTGTCCAGCGCGGCGGTGGAAAAGCTCTCTCCGGAAGAACTGGAGTTCGTGGTCGGGCACGAGCTGGGCCACGCGCACTACGGTCACCTGGATCTGCCGGTCGTCGCGGCGCTCCGCACCGAGCGCAGGGTGGACCCGAGACACGCCATGCGGCTGCTCGCCTGGCAGCGCAAGGGTGAAGTCTCGGCGGACCGGGCGGGCCTGCTGTGCTGCGGTTCCTTCGAGATTGCGGCCCGCGCACTCTTCAAGACGCTCAGCGGGCTCTCCATGCCCGGGATGAACTTCAACGCCCGCGTCTTCGCCGGCCAGTGGGACGACCTGGCCCGCGAGATCGGCACGGGCACCCGGGACGGACACTGGAACGCCACACACCCGTTCCCCGCACTGCGGATCAAGGCGCTCGAGCACTTCTGGCGCACCGATCGCGCGGGCGAGTGCATCCCGGGCTCGGGCGGCGCCGAGAGGCTCGAGCACGCGGACCGCGAGATCGAGTCGCTCCTGGCCATGATGGATCCCCTCGCCCGCGAACGCGAGGACATCCCCGATCCGATGCTCGTCCCGTTCCTGCTCTGGGGCTCCCTGTATGTCGCCGCCGCCAACGGGAACATCGAGGACTCCGAACTCGAGGACATCGGCCGGATGGTCGGCCGCGAGGCCCTGGGCCGGGCCCTCGCCGGCGGAACACCCACGGTCGATCAGTGCTGGACGAACTTCGAAGAAGCTCGCCGTGCCCGCGCGCGCCCGCTGACCGCTCTGGACCTGCACCGCATCTTCACCGGCCTGGGCGTGACGCTCCGGTCCGACGGCTCGACCGACGCCGACGAGATCGAGGCGCTCAACCGCCTCGCGTCCGCGTGCGGCGTGAGCGAGGTATTCATCACCCGGCTCATCGGGAAGGCCGCCTAGGCGGCCGGAGAGGGAGACGTGACACACGCGACGACCAGCAGTTCCGTGCTCGACAAGGTGAAGGAGATCGCCTCCCTCGCCGGGTTCAACATCCATCAGACACCCGGCACCAACTCGCTGCAGCTCAACTTCGACATGGGTGGCGGACGCTCCCAGATCGTGTACGTCGCGCACACCGGCCGGACGGGCGACGGCAAGGACGTCGTCCAGTTCGTCTCGCCCTGCCTGTGCGTTCAGAAAGGCATGTTCAAGGGCCTCAGCAAGAGCCTGGCTCTCGATCTGCTCCGTCGCAACGCGGCCCTCCTCTGGGGCTTCTTCGCCCTCGCCGACGCCGGAGACTCGGAGGGCGTCATGGTCTGCGCGAACCAGATCGTGGACACGATGGAGGTCGAAGAGTTTCGCGCCAACGTCAACTACCTCGCGATCGTCGCCGACCAGTACGAGCGCGAGCACGGCAAGGACCTGTACTGAACCGGGGGCAACCCCGATGGAGCCCACAGCATGAACTGCCCGCATTGTTCCGCCGAACTCCGGACGCTCGTCTACGAGGGCGTCGAGATCCAGACCTGCGACGGCTGTGGCGGCGAGTTCGTCGGCGGCTCGGAGCTGGCGCACATCGTCAATGCCCGGGAGGCACGCTTCGATCCCGAACTGGTCGAACTGCTCAGCGCCCACGAGCCCGTGCTCGGAACCCAGGTCGAGGGCGAGGGCCACGGGCTGCACTGCCCGGCCTGCGCCGCGTCGATGACCACGTTCAACTACGCCGTCGACACGGGCGTCCACGTCGATCGCTGCCGCGTCTGCAACGGCGTCTGGCTCGACTGCGAGGAACTCGAGCGGGTCCAGATCATCATGCAGCGCTGGGAAGATGTGGGGCCGGAACGGATCCGCGAGGTCGCGGCCGAGTTGGAACAGGCAAGGCAGATCGCGGAAACACAGACAACGGGCGCCTTCAAGGGCTCGCGGTTCGGGTTCGTCAACGCGCTGATCAACAGGCTGCTCGACGCGGCGTGAGCCGGCGCCGGGGGTTTCACCAGGAGGCTAAGCGATGATGGGGTTTCTGTTCCGGTGGGGCGCCATGGGCCTGGGCGGGTTCATCCTGCTCGGCTCGCTCCAGGCGATGATCACGTTCAAGCCGGCCGACGAGACGGCCAGGCCCGTCGACTCTGCCGGGGCGAGTTCGCTCATCGGCAAGCCCGGTGCGCACTTCATTCAGGTCAGCGCCGGCCTCGACACGTCGACCCGCCTGTACCGCACCGGGCTGGACAAACCTGCGTTCGTGACCACGAACACCAACCAACGCTACCCCATCGAGGGCGCGCGGGCCGACGAGTGGCGGCGGTACCTGGGCTGCACCGTCATCGCGAACGCGGAGCTCGATCCGCGCGCGGTCATGCTGCAGGTCATCGTCAAAGAGAACCACGCGGACAAGGGCGAGGTCCGCAGCGAACGCCAGCTCTCGTCCGTCCTCGGCACCCGCGGCGCGCTCTGGGTCGTCTCGCCGACATTCCGCCCCGGAAGCGTGCAGCCGGACAACTGGGAAACGAACCACCGGTTTACCGGCAGGATCTGCCTCCTCGATGATCTCACCACGAACGAGTCGTCGATCTCGCACAACATGTCCGAGTTCCGCCGGTTCGCCATGGACGAGTACGGCTTCCAGATCCCGCACGATGCCCTTGTCCTGATCGACGACACGGGATTCCGCGACGGCGGCACCGCCCTCCCCCACTACGTCCCGGTCGCCGGGACAAACTCCCGCCTTCTGGCGAAGGTCACCGAGGAGCAGGAACAGGCCGCAGCCACGTCCGTGACCGGCGTCATGGAGAAGGCCCCCGCGGCTCTGGCCGCCGCGGTCCGAGACCTCTCCGGTTCCGGCGCACCAGACACAATCGCCGTTCTGGATACCGGCAAGAGCGGCGCATCGTTCAACGCACTGGAGCGCGGCATGCACCAGTTCGGCGTGACCGCGGGGATCTTCCTCTTCGCGATCGGATTCTTCCCCACCTGGCTGCTGCGCGTCATCCGCAAGCGCCGGCTCGAGAAGCAGCAGCAGGCACTGGCCTACGCACGCAAAGCGCTCATGGGCGGGGAGTGGAACAAGGCGGCGTAAGCGATCCTGGATCGCCCGCAATGGGCGGCGGCTCACCCGCGCCCCGACCGGAACCGGGATCCTCTCGCGGGCTGCCGCGCCCCGCGAGCAGCCAGTCGCCGTTGACGTTGAGCATCTCGCACACGCGTGCCAGGAACGCCGCGCTCGGCTCCATCCCGCGCAGGTAGCACCTCACCACTTCCGGGTGGTGACGCGTGAGTCGCGCGAGCGTCGCGCACGTCATCCCGGCGCAGGCGTCGCGCAGGCGGAGGCTCACGGGGTCCGGCGCGGGCGCGCCCGCTCCCACCTGATCATTCGGCGTGTTCATGGGGTAGTTGTTGCACCATGGACGTCAGTGTTCCGAAAGGGCCGTAGCGGAAGAAGGCTGAGTTCAGTCGAGATTGCATCGAGCACCTCAAGGAACCGAGCCCGGATCGCAGGTTCGATCTGCTCGGCTGGAGGATTGAGCACCAAGAACCGGAGATGGTCGACGATGTTGCGCAACTCCGCGAGTGTTGCTTCACTGAGAGTCTCGGGTATCCCCTGTTGCTCATAGAGCTGAATCATGGCGAGCATTGCATCGTCGACAGAGAGTCCGTCCAACACCGATGGAGAGGCACCGGTCTTCAGAAAGTACTGTTGGATCAGCTCCAAGATGTCACTGATCCAATCCGGGCTCATTTGCCCGCTGACTGAGCCGGCGATTTGGTGAGCCGGTGCTCGAGGTACCGCTCCCAGTACTCCCAGGATCGCCAAAGCTGCGGCACAGCAAAGAAGCGGGACCCTCCGACGATTCCTCTTCGATTCCCCTGAGGATGTGATAGACTCCCGTCGGTTTCGGTAACGCATGGCTCTTCTCTCTCCTTGGGTACGAACGGAGCGGCGCCTTCGATGACGCAGCGGCGCGAGTGCACGGCCGATCTGAAAACCGGGGCGAGCGCCGAACGACGCGTGTGAGCGGTAGAGCCCGGTTTTTTCGAGATCTCGTGGTGAAGAACGAACGTCCCAGTTCCGTCGAGCGTCGCGGGCCGGTGCCCGTGCCCGTCCCGGCGAACCCGGGATACGGAACCGACGCCGTGGATGTACATTCAAATGACGCGGGCGGCCCGTCCATTCACGAGTTGCTCGCACGCATGCGCGCGGGCGACCGTGAAGCGGCCGCAGTCTTTACCCAGCTCTACGGGCCGAGAATCCGGCGCCGCATCCATGGAAAGCTGGGGCCCGCCATGCGGCGGCTGTTCGACTCGCAGGAAATCCTCTCGACGCTGGGGCGCCGGCTCGATGCGCTCGTCGGCTCAGGACGGCTCGAAGCGACCGCGGAGCCGCAGCTCTGGTCGCTCGTCTTCCGGATCGCCGATAACGCGCTGGTCGAAAAGGCCCGCGTCTTCCGCGGGCTGCAGGCCAAGGAAGGCGAGGAGAGCCCGCTCGCTCAGCGCATGCTCGCCCGCCTGCGCGCGGCGGAGCACAAGGACGCCGACGGCGTGGAGATCGAAATCGACCGCGCGCTCAGGGCTCTGGACGACCCGACGGACCGAGAAATCCTGTCCCTCTGGCTCCTGGGCAACCAGCACGAGCAGATCGCGTCGTGCGTCGGCCTGGCCGGAACGGCCGTTCGGAAGCGCTGGCAGAAAATCCGTGAGAAACTGAGAGAGCACTTTGGCGAGGAGAAGTAATGGTGACCGCCGGCCAATCGCTCGAGCGCTCGGTGCAGGAGGCCTACGCGGCAGCGTCGGCCGATGTCGAGTTCGGCACTCTGCTCGAACGGCAACGGCCGAACGGCGATGAGCAACTCGCCGATTTGATCGAAACGGACGGTCGCGTGCGGCTGTCGCTAGGGCGTCCCATTGAACTTGTCCGCTATCTGGAGTCCGTGCCGGGTTTGGCTGGCAGGTCAATCCCGTTGGACGCCGCCATCGACCTGACGCTCCGCTCCCTCACCGCGTCGGAGGGTTCGCACGACAGGGCGGTCGAGACACTCGTCTTCAACTACCCGCAACTGCGCGAGGCGATCCTGGAAGCGGCGGCCCTGGCCCAGGCGATCTGGTCCACATCCGAACTGCGCCGCCGCATGGCCCCTGCGAAGGGCCGCGCCCTCCCTTGCGATTTCGGCCCGGCCCTGCCGAACGGAACACGCCGATACCAGCTCCGCCGGCCGCTCGGCGAGGGCGCGTGGGGACGCGTGTACCTCGCCATCGACAGACAGCTTTCGGAACAGGGACACGCGGCGTTCGTGGCCATCAAGGTTCTTGCCTCGGTGGAGCGCGACGAATGGGCCCGTCAGCGGCTCATCGACGAGGCCACCAAAGCCCGGCGCGTCATCCACCCAAACGTCGTGCGGGTCCTCGACAGGGGTATCACCGAGGACGATGAGGATTACGTCGTCTATGACTTCGTCGAAGGCGGCGATCTTCACCAATGGGCCGGCGAGCAGGCGGGCCCGATCGCGCAAGACACAGCGGCACGTCTCGTCGCCCGCATCGCCCGCGGTGTGCAGGCGGCCCACGCTGCGGGTTTGCTCCACTGCGACCTCAAGCCGTCCAACATCATTCTGTCCGCGGACAACGAGCCGCGGATCGCCGACTTCGGCATCGCGCTGCGCGCAGGCGAAAGGGTCGACCGCCGCACGGATGAGAACAGACCCATCGGCAACCTCGCCTTCATGTCGCCGGAGCAATACAGGGCGGAGGACGGCTCGCTGAGCGCGGCGACGGATGTGTACGCACTGGGCGGCATCCTGTATTTCCTGTTGACCGGCAGGCACCCGCACGGCGAGACCGCGGAGGAGATAGGCAAGACGCACGGCCGCCCGCTTGAGGAGCAGAACCCGCCGCGCGTACGAAAGGTGCGCCCAGGAGTGGACCGCGATCTCGAGGCGATCTGCCGGCGGGCTCTCGCCCCCCGCCCGGAGGATCGCTATGGGGCCGCGGCCATGCTGGCCGACGACCTCGAGGCCTGGCTCCGAAGGGAGCCGATCGAATGGACACGCCCTGGCACTCTCCGGCGTGCGCACCTCTTTGTTGTCCGCAGGCCGGCAGTGTCCGTAGCGTTTCTCCTCGCGACGCTCTCAATAATCACGGGCACCGGGCTGGCTTGGCGTTATTCGCTGATAGCCGTTTTGCGCGATCAGCAGGCCGCCGATGCAACGCTCAGGTTGTCGACGAGCACGGCACAAATGGAGAACCTCGCGCAACTCCTCATTGCCGCGAGGAAGGCGCGGTTCGATCGCGATCTCCTGCCGATGGTGATGCAATGGGAGTGGCTCTTTGGCCCGACCGTTCTGGGATCGCCAGAACGCAAATGGGAACTCTGGAACGAACGCGTCACCGCCGCTCGGGGCATCATCGAGTACCAGAAGGCACATGGCGGCGCCGACCACTTCGAGACGCTCTTCTGGGAGAGCGCCCTGGGCTTCTGGCTGCTCTCCGCCGGCGAGGCCGCGGACGCCGAGCCGCAACTCGCGCAGAACGTCGAGCGGTGGCGGAAGATCCTGCGGCCCGACGACCCCTGGCTCAAGCAGCTCGAGCTCATGCACGCCGGCGCCATCGTCGACCGCCTTCGCCGGCAGGCCGAGACGGGCCGAATCGACACCGGCCCGGACAGCGAGGCCCGGCGGGTGGAGGCGATCCTGCGCAACGAGGAGCGTGCCTGGGGCGGCCGCGGCGTGGGGCACGAGGCCCGGCGCGTGATCCTCGGAAAGATGATCGATCTCTACGGCCCCGCGCTGCTCAACGACCCGGCGCGCCTGCGGGAAGTCCGCAAGGCGCTCAAGGACATCGACTGACGGGCCAAAAAAGAAAAAGGCCCCGCCGAGGTTTACCTCGGAGGGGCCAAGCGTCGGCGATGACCTACTTTCCCGCGGAGCAGTATCATCGGCGGCCCCGGCTTAACTGCTGTGTTCGGGATGGGAACAGGTGTTTCCCGAGGCCTGTAGTCACCGACAAAACACGCGCCGGGCGTAAACCCGGCGCGGGTAGCGGATCGAATGAACGTCGAGTTGCGTCCGGGTCCCGTGGGGCCCCGGATCACCAATACAAAGCACCGAGAGCGTCGACGCGTCTCACATCGCCGCCGGATGGCGGGATCTGTGACGCGGCGTCTGGTTGGTGCGACCGAACCTTTGACCGTTAGTACCGCTCAACTGAGGGCCTTTCAGCCCTTGCATTCGCGGCCTATCAACCCGGTGGTCTACCGGGGGTCTCTCGCTTGCGCGAGCAAGTCTCATCTTGAGGGGGGCTTCCCGCTTAGATGCTTTCAGCGGTTATCCCTGCCGTACGTAGCTACCCAGCGGTGCGCCTAGCGGCGCAACTGGATCACCAGGGGTACGTCCAACTCAATCCTCTCGTACTAGAGTTGACTCCTCTCAAACTTGCAACGCCCACAGCAGATAGGGACCGACCTGGCTCACGCCGGTCTGAACCCAGCTCGCGTACCACTTTAATCGGCGAACAGCCGAACCCTTGGGA
>CAZMPE010000004.1:0-24344 GCA_964567955.1 uncultured Phycisphaeraceae bacterium
CTCGTCGCTGAAGTACGCGATCCACCGCCCGTCGGGCGACCACGCCGGGTCGCGGTCGAACGTCCCGTCCGTCCGCGTCAGGTTCCGGACCGCGCCCTCCTTCGCCGGGGCCGTCCAGATGTCGCCGCGCCCCTCCACCACCACGCGCTTGCCGCTGGGCGAGATCGCCGAGGCGTTGAGGTTCTTCGACGCGTCCACGCGCCGGGGCTTCTCCGTCGGCCGGTCGCCGGGGATCGTCACCTTCACCACCCGGTCATTGCCCGTCGCCAGGTCGAGCAGCCGCAGCTCGGAGCCGAGCTGGTAGACGATCTCCCCCTTGCCCGTCCCGCCGATCGACGGCCACCGCACGTCGAAGTCCGCGTGCTTCGTCACCTGCTCCGTGCGCCGACGCGCGATGTCGTAGGAAAAGATGTTGAGCCGGTGCTCCCGCCCCGCGTCGGAGACGTAATACACAACGTTGCCATCCCCGCCCGGCGCGAACATCGGCAGGCTGTCCGTCCCCTCCCAGTCCGTGATCCGGCGCGACGAGTTGTCCTTCAGGTTGAACAGCCACACGTCCGTCGCCATCCCGCCCCGGTACCGCTTCCAGGTCCGGTTGTCCGTGCTGTGCGGCGTGTACGCCAGCCACGTCCCGTCCGGGCTGACCGAGGCGAACGTGCCGTAGGGAACCGGCAGCATCCGCGGCATCCCGCCCGCCGCGTCCACTTCGAGGATCTGCTGCTGGCGCGACAGCCCGGCGAACGCGTTCGTGAAGTACATCAGCCGCGCGCCGCCCGCCCCGTCGGGCATCCAGTCCGCCAGCGTCTCCGAACCCGGGTGGTGCGTCACTCGCGTCGGGATGCCGCCCGTCACGGGGATCGTGTACAGATCGCGGTTCCCTTCATAGTTGCCGACGAACGCGATCGTCTTGCCGTCCGGGCTGAATCGCGGGAACGACTCCGCCCCCGGCGGGCTGGCGAGCGGCGAGGCGACGCCCCCCTCCTTGGGCACGATCCAGATGTCGTTGGCGTAGACGAAGCAGATGCTCGTCGGCCCGACATCCGGGTACCGCAGCATGGTGGCGGGCGGCTCAACGTCCGCGGCAGCACCGGCGGCCAGAACGAGCAGGGCGGGGAGGAAACCGATGTGTGTGCGTGTCACGGCGAAGGTCCTCGCTGGGCCCGTTCCGCATCGGGCGGGGGTGAAAGAAGTGGGGGCCGCGATTGTACTGGCCGCTACATTGCCGGAATGGAAATGACCCCCCAGCGTTGGGAACGAACCGGAAAGTACCTGCGCGAGGTCTTCGGCCGCGAGGACCAGCACCTGGCGGGCCTGATGCCCCGGGCCATCGCCGCCGGCCTCCCCGATATCGCCATCTCATCCGACGTCGGCCGCCTGCTCAAACTTCTGGCCTCGATGACGAATGGCGGAAAGGGCGCGGAACTGATCGTCGAACTGGGCATGCTGGGCGGCTATTCGACGATCTGGCTGGCCCGGGGCCTGGCTCCGGGCGGCCGGGTCATCACCATCGAGTTGGAGGACTCGCACGCCAACTTCGCGGCCGACGAGCTGACCCTGGCCGGCGTCGCTGACCGGGTGGAGATTCGGCGCGGCGCCGCCCTTCAGGTGCTCCCGGGCCTCGCTGCGGAGTTGGGCAGCCCACGAGTCGACCTGGCCTTCATCGATGCGGTGAAGGTCGAGTATCCCGAGTACTTCCGGCTGCTCAGGCCTCTTATCCGCCCCGGCGGGCTGTTCGTCGCCGACAACGCCCTCGGCTCCAGTTGGTGGATAGATGATCAACCCGGATCGAGCCCCGAAAGGGACGCCGTGGACCGCATGAACCGGGCCGTCGCAGCCGACCACGGCTTCGAAGCCGTCTGTCTCCCAATCCGGCAGGGCATCTTGGTTGCCCGAAGGCACATTTGATCGTCTTTTGATCGGTAATTTCGCCACGAAACAGACGAATAGCCGACGATCAATGATGTCTTGACAGTATTTGTTGTCGGTGATACGCTCGCTGGCGATGTCAGCGATGCCGGTTCAGATCCTCAGGAAGACTGACGCCGCGGCGGCGGTACTCGACGCTGCGCGGATCGACATTCTGCGATCGCTGGCCGAGCCCGGATCGGCGTCGTCAATCGGCAAGCAACTCGGACTGCCCCGCCAGCGGGTCAACTACCACCTGCGCGAGCTTGAGAAGGCGGGGTTGGTCAAGCTGGTCGAGGAGCGGCGGAAGGGCAACTGCACTGAGCGGGTCGTGCAGGCCACGGCCCGCTCGTACCTGATCAGCCCGGAGGTCCTCGGCGCTCTCGGCGTCGATCCGGAACGGGTCGAAGACCGTCTCTCGTCCGCGTATCTGGTCGCGGTGGCGGCGCTGGCGATCCGGGAGCTGGCCGAGTTGCGGCGTCGCGCCGACCACGCCGGCAAGCCGCTGGCCTCTCTCACGGTTCAGACCGAGGTGCGCTTCGCGTCCGCGGCGGACCGTAACGCCTTCGCCGAGGACATCGCCAACTCCATCGCCCAACTGGCCCGTGAGTACCACACGCCCGAGGGCGACACGGGGGGTCGGCTGTTCAAGTTCTTCCTCGGCGGCTACCCGGCCATTACGAAGCCCGACGAAACCGGAGGTGACCGATGAGCGGTGACACGCGCCAGTTCGAATCGTCCGTCGAGATCAACGCCACGCCCGAGACCGTTTGGAAGGCTATTGCCGAGGGCGAAGGGCTCGCACGGTGGTTCCCGCTCGATGCGCGCGTCAAGCCCGGCGTCGGCGGCAGCGTCTGGCTCTCCTGGGGCGAGGCCTTCGCCGGTGAGGTGAAGATCGAAATCTGGGAGCCCGGTCGGCACCTGCGCACGGTCGACGAGCGCGCCGAGGGCCCCGGCGGCGCGAAGGGGCCCTGGCGGATCGCCGTTGACTACTTCATCGAGCCGAAGAAGGGCGGCGAGTCGTGCATCGTCCGCCTCGTCCATTCCGGTTTCGGTCGCGGCACAGACTGGAACGACGAGTTTGACTCGATCAGCGGCGGGTGGAAGTACGAGCTCAAGTCGCTCAAGCACTACGTCGAGCGACACGGGAACGCGCCCCGCTCGGTCGCGCTCGCTGTTGAGTTCGTGGATGCGCCGAAGGCCGAGGTCTGGCCAAAGCTCATCAAGGCGTTCGACGGCTTCAGCCCCTCGCGGGCCGAGGGGGACCGGTATTCGCTCGCGGCGCCGTGGGGGACGATCTCTGGGCGCGTGGTCACGAACACACCGGGGCACCAGTTCGCGGGTACTGTTGAATCACTGGACGACGCCCTTCTGCGTATTCTGGCGGAGCGCATGGGCCCAAAGACCTGTGCCTGGCTGTGGCTGAGCATCTGGGGGCCGAAGGCGTCGCAGGCCCCCGCTCTTCAGAAGCAACTCACCGCCCTCCTCAAGGGCGCACTCACACCGGACACTTGAAGAAAGGATTGAAGATGAACCGCTGCCTGATCGCTCTCCCGTTCGGCGCACTTCTGGCGGCCGCGAGCCTGGCCCTCCAGCCCGGCAAGTCCCAGCCCGAACAGCCGCGCACTCCCGCCGACGATGCGGCCCAGATGTTCGAGATGAACCGCACGAACCCCGGGCACGAGGTGCTCATGTCCATGGTCGGCACGTTCGACCTCGCAATGACGATGCACGGGCCGGCGCAGGGGATGGTCTTCAAGTGCGTCGCGACGCGCGAGATGATCCTCGGCGACAAGTTCCTGCAGGAGCGGGTCGAGGTCAAGGACGGCCCGATGCCCTTCACGTCAATGAGCATTGTCGGCTTCAACCCCGACGCCGAGGGCGGCGGGCGCTTCGAGGTCACGCGGATGAGCAGCATGGTCACGTGCCAGATGCCCGAGACCGGCCAGTTCAACGCCGAGACGAAGACGTTCACGCTCAAGGGGTCGCACCAGGTCAACGGCATGCACGGGCACATCCGCGTCGAGCACACGATCGGCGACGGCACCGAGCGCGGCGAGATTTACCTTTCCTTCGAGGGGTATTCGGACCAGTTCAAGGGCGTGAACGTGCCCGAGTATCACGCGATGACCATGGAGTACACGCGCCGGCCGTAGGCGGGCCGGGGAGAGCGCCGCATGATCTGGATCATCCTGTCCATCGCCGGCGGGTTCATCGCCCTGCTCGTGGTGCTCATGCTGGTCATGAGGGTGCTCGGGGGCCGGCTGCCCGAGGAGCACGTCGCCTCCGTGACGCTGCCTCTGAAGCAGGCTCCCGAAACGGTCTTTGACCTGATCGCCGATTGCGCCGGGCACGTGCATTGGTCGCCCGGAGTGAACAAGGTGGTCCGCGTCGAAGACCGCAACGGCCACGAGGCTTGGCGGCAGACGATGGGACGCAACTCGTTTGTTCTCGAGACCACGCTCGCCGACCGGCCTCGCAAATTTGTCCGCACGATCGACGATGAGCACAAGATGTTCAGCGGCCGGTGGGAGTACGAGATCATCCCGGTCGCGGGCGGCTGCCGCGTGAAGCTCACCGAATACGGGCGCATCCCCAACCGCGTCGCCCGCTTCATGATGCAGAAGCTGATGGACACGTCGATGTACGTGAAGAAGCACCTGCGCGGCCTGGCGGCGAAGTTCAACGAACCGGCCAACTTTGAGTAACGAGCGGAAGCTCACGCCGGGGCGTCGAGTCCGCGGAAGGTGTCGTCCGCGTGCCCTGTGTCCCCGCGTGACTCAGGAGTTGCTACGGGCGCGTCTCTAATGGCCACCCCGCCGGGCGCGGCGTCTCGGGCATCATCAAGGCCATCATCGCCATCGACGTCCCGAAGTTCGCCGATCGCGGGAAGACCCGGTCGTTCCAACTTCCGTCCTCCAGCCGCACGCTGAACAACAGGTCGTTGATCTTCCGCCGGTACTCGGCACGCTCGCTTTCGGGCAGCATCTCGACCGCCTGCGCGGCGTAGTAATGTGCGAAGTAGAAGTAGTACGGCGCGACGGCGTACGGCGGCACGTGCGTCCCGGTCTTGGCGCGGCGCTTGTCGAGCCACTCCCAGTGCACGATGAAGGAGTCGACCGCGCCGCGCACGTTGGCGACGCTCGACCGGCCCGCGAGGAGCAGCGTCGTCTCCGCGGCGACCATCCGCCCGACCGCGCCTGGCACGGCGTCGCGCCGGTTCTCACCCGCCGCGCCGGAATAGACGATCGCGCCGGCCGGCGTGCGCGCCGCCTCGAGCGTATTGAGCGCGCGCGCCACGACCGCCGCGTCGACGGCGTAGCCCTGGCGCTCCGCCTCGAACAGCGCCTGCAGGGTCGGCGCGGTCATGAACGGCGACGGCGGCGCCGGCTTGTCGCGTCCGCTCGGTCGCGCGTAGTTCCAGCCGCCCACGCCGGGGATCTCCGTCCGGTTGAGCGCGTCGATGAAGAAGAGGATCGCGGCCTCCGTCGGCGCGGGATCGACCGCCGGCGCGCCGTCACCGCCCCTCGCCTTGAGCTCGAGCAGGAAGGCCAGCCCGTAGGTGTACCCCCAGCCGCGCACGTCGTACCCCGCGTCGTACTCATCCACCGACATGAGCGGGTGCGCGATCGACGACGCGACGAAGGCCGCGGCACGCGCAACGGCTTCTCGGCGGGCCGCGTCGTCATCGAAGCCCGGCGCCCGCATCAGCGCCGAGGCGCAGATCGCCGTCCCGCCGACGTGGTAGCCGATGGGGATCTGCCCGCCGACGCGGTACACGCCCTCGTAGGGCCACCGGTCTTTGCCGTCACCCTCCTGCAGCGCGAGCACGACTTCGATGCCCCGCATCACCGCATCCGGAATCGGATCGGCCCTTTCGGGCTGGCCCGCCTCGGCGGCGCCCAGCGGAATCGCAACCAGACAGAGCCAGACGAGCGGGTATGGAGTTTTCATTCAGGCCTCCCGGTGGCTGGCATGGTACCGGGCCTTTCGGCCATACTGTTCGGGCATGAACCGCTACGAGCAGTTCCAGGCCTACCGGACCAAGATGAACACCCGGATTCTCGGGGACGAGGACGAGCGCGGCCTCGACCCGGACGGGCGTCCGCGCCACGGCGCGACACTGGTCACCAAGCGGTTCTTCTCACTCGACCACCAGGCCTACCTGCCGGGGGCCCTGCCCGCGAAGACCAAAGAACTGCTCGGCCTTGTCGCCTCCGCCGTTCTGCGCTGCGACGACTGCGTCGCCTACCACGTGGACCAGTGCGTCAAGGGCGGCTCGACCGACGAGGAGATCTGGGAGGCCCTCGATATCGCGCTGATCGTGGGGGGGTCGATCGTCATCCCGCACCTTCGCCGCGCCATCGAGTTCCTCGACGAGTGCCGCGCCCACGCCACCCACCACGCGAAGTGCGAGAAGCACGTCTGATTCCGGAGCGATGATGCATCTGTCCCGCAGGCACTTCATGATCCGGGCCGGGGCCTTCTCGCTCGGCTTCGCGGGTCTGCGATCCGTGCTCGTCGCGGGCGCCCCGCGCCTCCTGGATTTCCCCGCCGCGGGATACGGGCCGCTCATCCCCGATACCGAGCGGCTCCTCGATCTCCCCGCGGGCTTCTCGTACCACGCCTTCTCCCCGACCGGCGAGCGCATGGACGACGGCTTCCTCGTCCCGTCCATGCACGACGGCATGGCCGCCTTTCCCGGTCCCGACGGCCTGACCGTCCTCGTCCGCAACCACGAGAACGAGCGGCACCCATCCAACCTCGGCCCCTTCGGCCATTCCGACGAGTTGCTCCATCGCATCGATCCGGCGCTCCTGTACGACCGCGCCGGCGGCGGTCGCCCCTGCCAGGGCGGCACGACCACCGTGGTCTACGACACACGCGAGCGGCGCGTCGTCCGCCAGTTCCTCAGCCTCGCCGGCACCGACCGCAACTGTGCCGGCGGCCCGACGCCGCGCAACACCTGGATTACCTGCGAGGAGTCAGACCTGCGGGCCGGCAACGGTCCGGAGCGCGACCACGGGTACGCCTTTGAAGTCCCGGCGACCGCCGACATCGCGATCGCGCGCCCCGTCCCGCTGCGCGCCATGGGCCGCTTCCGGCGCGAGGCGTGCGCCGTTGATCCGCGCACCGGGATCGTCTATCAGACCGAAGACATCGACGACGGCCTCTTCTACCGCTACCTCCCCGACAACCCCGCCGACCTGCACGCGGGCGGCCGCCTCCAGGCGCTCGCGATCGCCGGACGCGACGCCCTCGATACGCACAACTGGGGCGCGCCCGCGGTCCGGATCGGAGACCGGATCTCCTGCCGCTGGATCGATCTCGATGACGTCGAGTCACCCAAGGCGGACCTGCGCTTCCGCGGGCGCGCGGCGGGCGCGGCGGTCTTTGCCCGCGCCGAGGGGATTTGGTTCGGCAATGGCTTCGCGTACTTCTGCTGCACGTCCGGCGGGCGCACGCGGCACGGGCAGTTCTTCCGCTACGCACCCGGAGTCGCAGAGGGCACCGATCACGCCCAGCCCGGCACGCTCGAGCTCTTCCTCCAGCCCGACGACCCATCGGTGATCGAGCACCCGGACAACATCACCGTCGCGCCCTGGGGCGACCTGATCGTCTGCGAGGACGGGTTCGGCGAGCAGTTCCTGCTCGGCGTCACGCCCGGCGGCTCGGTCTACCGGCTCGCCCGCAACGCCCGGAGTTTCGCCGAGTTCGCGGGCGCGGCGTTCTCGCCCGATGGCTCGACGCTCTTCGTGAACCTGCAGAACGAGGGGCTCACGCTCGCGATCCGCGGCCCGTGGCGGGCGTAGGCGCGCGTCCGGGGATCATGGGTCTGACTTAGACTCTGGCCATGGGTCGAGCCGCCAATCCTCCCGGAGCGCGCGAGGTCGCCACGCAGATCGTCACGACGCTGCGCGACGCGGGGCACGTCGCCTACTTCGCCGGCGGGTGCGTCCGCGACGAACTCCTCGGTCTCAGGCCGACCGACTACGACGTGGCGACCGACGCCACGCCCGACCGCATCCGCGCTCTCTTCCGTCGCACGAACGAGGTCGGAGAGGCCTTCGGCGTGATCCTGGTCCACCTGCCGGCGCCGGACGGCACGCGCGTCAACGTCGAGGTCGCCACGTTCCGTTCCGACGGCCCGTACTCCGACCGGCGACGCCCGGACCAGGTCACCTTCAGCGATCCCGAATCCGATGCGCGACGGCGCGACTTCACCGTCAACGCGCTCTTCCTCGATCCGCTGGGGAAGGACGACCCTTGCGGCACCGTCATCGACTACGTCGGCGGCCGGACCGATCTGGCGAAGCGGATCCTGCGCGCCGTCGGCGACCCCGCGGGCCGGCTTGCCGAGGATCACCTGCGGGCTCTCCGTGCCGCGCGATTCGCGGCGAGGCTCGGTTTCGAGGTCGAGCCCATCACCGCGGCGGCCATCATGCGTCACGCGAGCGAACTCGCGGGCGTCAGCCGCGAACGCATCGGCGACGAGGTGCGCCGGATGATGGCCCACCCGTCGCGTGCCCGCGCGATCGAGTTCCTCACCGGTTGGTCCCTCGACGCGCCTGTGCTGAACGAGGCGGCGCGACCCGGGGCGCCGTTCGTCGCCCTGTCTGGGCTCGGCGAGACGTGCGACTACCCGACATGCCTGGCGGCATGGTCGCTCGACCGCGGGGTCGAGCCCGGCGCCGGCACGGACGCACTTGTTTCGCGCTGGCGTGCCGCGCTCTGCCTGAGCAACGACGAGACCGCCTCCATGAAGGCGGCGCTCGTCGCCTTCGCGCGCCTTGAGGCGGAGTGGTCCGGCCTACCCGTCGCGGGCCAGAAGCGGCTCGCGGCATGCGCCGGATTCGAGTCGGGGCTCCGTCTCTTCGAGCTCCGGACAGGGCGCTCAGATGTTCGGAAACGGGTAGGTGAGCTTGCATCCACCCGATCCGGGATTGCCCCGGAGCCGTATGTAAATGGGGACGACCTGATCTCCCTTGGAATGAAGCCCGGGCCGGGGTTCAAGGCCATTCTTGACGGGGTCTACGACGCCCAACTCGAAGACCGGGTCGGCTCACGCGACGAAGCGATGGAACTTGCGGCCCGCCTGCGCGTCAGACCATGAATCCGACTCCATTCGTATGGGACGTGGCCGTACCCTTTGGTAGACTGTTGGTGGTGCCCGTTCTTCGGAACGGGTGGTTTGGAATCGGTTTGGAAGATCGATCGAGGGCCTTTTCCGGGCCAAGAATGGCCCGCAATTCGAACGCGCGAGGTTCAACATGAACACCGGAACAACGACGGCGGCGATGAAGTGGCGGGCGCGGGGCGCAAGGCTGGCGGGGGCGGTGCTCCTGTCGCTGGGCGTCATGGCTCCGGTGGCGACGGTCGGCCTGGCCGCCCATCCCGCGTACGCGCAGGACAAGTCGGCGCACCAGACCCCCGACAAGCTCATCCTGAGGACCGGCAAGATCATCGAGGGGCAGGTCCTCGAGGAGACCGACACCCAGGTGAAGTTCATGGTCGTCGCCGCGGGCATCGGCGCTCCGCGCTGGTTTGACAAGTCCGAGGTTCTCAAGATCGAGCGCGGCGAAGTCGCGCCGGCCGATCCGGTCAAGAAGGACCCCGTGAAGGCCGGCGACACCAGGCCGACGAAGACCGCCGAGAAGGCGACGGGCAGCAAGGTCTACATGATCGAGCTCAAGGGCCGCTTCGGCGAGGACATCACGCAGACGCCGATCCGCGACGCCCTCAAGGACGCGCGCAAGAACGGCGCCGATTTCCTCATCTTCAAGATGGACAACGAATGGTCGGCCAATGAACTCGAGGAGATCCCGGCCGACGCCATCGCCGGCGAGTTCGACGAGCTCTTCCGCGCCGAGGAAATGACCCCGATCTTCGTCAACGAGATCCCCCGCGAGTGGGAGAAGCAGCCCAAGGTCATCTTCTGGGTGAAGCAGGCGATGGGCGGCGCGGCGTTCCTGCCCTTCATCTGCAAGGACATGTACTTCGCCAGCGACGCCCGCATGGGCGGCATCGGCAACCTGAGCCTGATGTTCGGCTCGACGGGCGACGAGGTCGTCCGCCAGAAGCAGGAATCGCTGCGGATGGGGCACGCCGAGGGGTGGGCCATCGTCGGCGGGTACGACTACCGCATCCTCAAGGCGATGGCGCAGATCCGGTACGTGCTCAGCTACAAGTGGGTGGGCGGCAAGCCCGTCTTCATCGAAGCGATGCCGTCCAGCCCCGACGAGATTCTGCTGACCGACGACGGACTGGAGGACCGGGCCGACTCGATCCAGGAACTGGCCCGCGGCCAGGGCAACGATGTTCTGACGCTCGACGCCGACACGGCCAAGAAGCTCCTGATCTCCAAGGGAACCGTCGACACGCTCGACGACCTTCTCTTCTCGCTGGGCATCTCCCGGAACTACCAGCGTGTGGACGACCGCTCCAACCAGATCATGGAGGGCTGGACCCGGGCGCTGACCTACGCCAAGAAGGACCTCCGTCGCCTGTGGCAGGAGTTCAACGAGGTGCAGGTCCAGCCGCCGGGCGACTACTCGGCCCGTTCGCGCGCCCGCGGCGCCCGCATCGCCAAGCTCGAGGAGATGAAGCGGATCATCAGGAGGTTCGACGAGGCCCTCAACGCCCGCTTCTACCGCCAGTATGGCATTCCGGGCATCGCCGACATCGACCTGATCATCGAGCAGATCCGCCAGGAACAACTCGCCGACAAGCGCTGACACCGACCGCAACCCAAGGCGGGCCCGCGCCGGCACCGGCCCGGACCGCCCCAGCAAGGTGAGAACCATGAAGACCCCGAGTTCGATGTGGACGCGTGCCCTGACAGCCCTCGTGCTGCTCCTGGCGATGTTCGTGTCCGCCCCCGCGGCCATCGCCGACGACAAGATCTACCTCAAGGACGGGCGCGTCCTCGAGGGCACCATCGTTCGCGAGGAGTCCGGCTACTACTGGATCATGATCAAGTACGGCGGCTTCGAGAAGGAGCAGTTCATCTCGCCGGGCGAGATCGACCGCGTCGAGCGCGATGCCGCCGCCACGCCCGCGACCCCCGCCGCCAAACCCGATGCGACCAAGCGCAGCGAGCCCAAGGCACGCGCACCGGGCGTCCCCCGGATCGCCATGATCTCCCTCGGCGAGCAGCCGAACAAGGAGATGGTCGGCATGTACATGACCGCCGAGTCGCTCAAGAACGCCATCCCGCTCCTCGAGCAGGAGGGCGTCACCGACGTCGTCTTCAAGATCAACTCCGGCGGCGGGTTCCTCCTCGAGATCCAGCGTCTGTCCGACGTCATCCACAACGACTACAAGAAGCGCTTCCGCACCGTCGCCTGGATCGAGTCGGCCATCTCCGCCGCAGCCATGACGGCCCACTGCGTCGAGGAGATCTACTTCACCCCGCAAGGCAACTACGGCGCCTGCACCGGATGGTCGGGGGCCCTCGTGGCCGTCAAGGACCGGCCCCTCGAAGAGGTCCTGTACATGATGGAGAAGATCTCGGCCCGCGGCGGGTACGACCCCAAGATCATGCGGGCCATGCAGATCATGGAGCCGCTCTCCTGCACGATGGACGAGCGTGGCGACGTCCACTGGTACCAGAACCTGACCGGCGACAACATCGTCAACCCCGAGGGGAAGATCCTGACCTTCAACGCGGTCACCGCCGCGAAGTACAAGTTCTCCAAGGGCACCGCGGCCACCCACGAGGAGCTGGCGAAGCTCATGGGCTACCAGGAGGTCGAGTGGGTGGGCACGCCCGAGCGTGGCAGCCCGTGGCCGATCAGCAAGGCCGAGGCCTCCATCCGTCAGTTCCGCGATCGCACGTACAACGACGAGCAGCGGATGAACGAGTACTTCACGAGCTACCAGACCGCCGTCCAGCGGGCGCAGGCCATGCAGGAGAAGAGCGACCGCGCCAAGTTCGTGGCGCGGGCCAGCAGCTTCCTCGACAAGATTGAGGCCATGGTCCGCAACAACCCGAACATCGGCCTCCTGATCGGCGGGTCGGCCGAAGCCTTCAAGGAGTGGATGGAGGCGCAGCGCCAGCTCCTCCGCGACCTGATGCGTTGACCGGCGGCAAGCCAGCACCTCAGCCCCGCTCCGGCGGGGCTTTTTGTTGCGCCGGCGCGCTCCGATCGCGGCCCGGCGGGCGGGTATCATCGGAACTCTCGATACAGGAGCGACTCATGCCCGCGCCGAACACCGCGTTCGTCCCCGCGAACCTCGACGCCACCCGATGGGAAGCGATCGAACCGCTCGGGCGCGCCCTGCTCTCGCGCCCCGTCCAGTCCGTCGAGCAGCTCGAGACCTGGCTTCTCGACCGAAGCGAGTTCGACGCCGCCTGCGACGAGTCCGAGGCCAACCTCTATATCACCATGACCTGCGACACCGAGAACAAGTCCATCCAGGACGCCTGGACCGCCTACATCGAGGCCATCCCCCCGAAGCTCAAGCCCATGGTCTTCGCCCTGGACAAGAAGCAGCACGAGCTGTCGCAGAAGTTCGCCCTGACCGAACGCGCCCATGGACGCTACCGCGTTCTCGCCCGCGATATCGCCGCCGAGGTCGAGCTCTTCCGCGACGAAAACGTCCCCATCCAGACCGCCCTCGCCAAGCTCGATCAGAAGCACCAGCAGATCGCCGGGGCCATGACCGTCCAGTACGACGGCCGCGAACAGACCCTCCCCATGATGGGCAAGTACCAGGAATCCACCGACCGGTCCGTCCGCGAATCGGCCTGGCGTGCCGTCGCCGATCGCCGCCTGAAGGACCGCGACGCCCTGGGCGCGATCTACGACGAGATGATCGCGCTCCGCCACCGCATGGCGCGCAACGCCGGCTTTGATGACTTCATCGGCTACACGTTCAAGGCCAAGCGACGCTTCGACTACACACCAGCGGATTGCCGCGCGTTCCACAAGTCCAGCGAAGAGGTCGTCGTCCCTTTCATGCGCCGCGTCGACGCCCGGCGCCGATCGCTTCTCGGCCTCGAAGGGGCGGGCGAGCCGCTCCGCCCGTGGGATCTCGCCGTCGACCCCCGGGGCCGCCCGCCGCTGCGCCCCTTCGTCAACGGCGTGGACCTCATGGCCCGTTCCGTGCGCGCGTTCAAGAACCTTGATCCGCAGCTTGCCTCCATGCTCTCGAGCCTCGGCGACGGCTCCAACACGAGGGGCGCGGCGGACGGCGCCTGCCTCGACCTGGACACCCGCAAGGGCAAGGCGCCCGGCGGCTACCAGTCGATGCGCGACCGCATCCGGGTGCCGTTCATCTTCATGAACGCCGCCGGCCTCCACCGCGACGTGGAGACGCTGGTCCACGAGGCCGGGCATTCCTTCCACTCGCTCCTCGCCGCCCACGAGCCGCTCAAGCACTACCGCGGCTGCCCGATCGAGTTCTGCGAAGTCGCCAGCATGAGCATGGAGCTGCTGACGATGCCCTACTGGGGCGCGTTCTATGCGGACGAGTCGGATCGCAACCGAGCGGTCCGCTTGCAGATCGAGAAGAGCTGCGGTGTTCTCCCGTGGATCGCCACCATCGACGCCTTCCAGCTCTGGGTCTATTCGAACCCGGGCCACGACCAGGCCCAGCGCACGCAGGCCTGGCTCGATCTCGACAAGCGCTTCGGGCACGACGTCTCGTGGGACGGGCTCGACGACTTCCGCCGGTCCTCCTGGCAGCGTCAGCTCCACCTCTTCAGCGTGCCGCTCTACTACATCGAGTACGGCATCGCACAGCTCGGCGCCCTGCAGCTCTGGGTCCGATCGCTCGAAGAGGGCGAGCAGGCCGCCGTCGCCTCGTACAAGTCGGCCCTTTCGCTCGGCGGCTCCCGGCCTCTGCCCGAGCTCTTCAAGGCCGCGGGGCTCAAGTTCGACTTCGGGCCGGAAATGGTCAAGAGGCTCGTCGACCGCGTCGAACGCGAGCTCGAGAAGCTGCCGGAGTGACGCGACGCCTCGGCGCCGTGTACGCTGGACGCCGTGCCCGAGAGCCGCGAAGAGCCCGTCCCGCACCTTTCTCCGGATGAGTTTCGCGCGCTCGGTCACCGCGCCGTCGACTGGATCGCCGATTACCTGCGGCGCGTCGAGTCCCTGCCCGTGCTGTCTCGCGCCAAGCCGGGAGAGGTCGCGGCCCGGCTCCCGCTCCATCCGCCGGAGCGGGGCCTCGGTCCCCCCGCCGACCGATCGTGGAAGACCGTCTTTGCGGACCTCGATCGCATCATCCTCCCCGGGCTGACTCACTGGCAGTCGCCGAACTTCTACGGCTTCTTCCCGTGCAACGCGTCGGGCCCGGGGATCATCGGCGAGATCCTCAGCGCCGGGCTCAACGTCAACGGCATGCTCTGGGCCGCCAGCCCCGCCGCGACCGAGCTCGAGACCCGCGTCATGGACTGGCTCGCGGAGATGCTCGATCTGCCTATGGCGTTCCGGTCGTCCGGCCCCGGCGGCGGCGCGATCCAGGGGACCGCGAGCGAGAGCACGCTGATCGCCCTGATCGCGGCACGCGAACGCGTCCTCCGACTGACTCCCGATGCCGACCTCGTTGCCTACGCCAGCGAGCAGGCCCACTCCTCCGTCGTCAAGGCCGCCATGATCGCCGGCCTCGCCCGAGGACCCGAGGATCGTTCGCACCTCCGCCTCATCGAGACCGATCGCGATTTCGCCATGAACCCGGATGCGCTCGGCGCCGCGATCCGCGCCGACCTCGCCGCCGGCCGAACCCCCGTCTTCGTCTGCGCCACCGTCGGAACGACGTCGAGCACCGCCGTCGACCCCGTTCTCCGCATGGCCGACGCGATGAAGGCGGCCTCCGGCGCTTCGCGCCTTCCCTGGCTCCACGTGGACGCGGCGCACAGCGGTTGCGCCTGCGTCTGCCCGGAGTTCCGGGCGATGCTCGCGGGGGTGGACCGGGCCGACTCATTCTGTTTCAACCCGCACAAGTGGCTGCTGACCAACTTCGACTGCGACTGCTTCTGGACGCGCGATCGCGCCGCGCTCATCTCCGCGCTCAGCATCACTCCCGAGTACCTCCGCAACGCCGCCAGCGAGGCCGGCGCCGTCATCGACTACCGCGACTGGCAGATCCCGCTCGGGCGGCGCTTCCGCGCCCTCAAGCTCTGGCTCGTCATCCGCCACTACGGCGTCGAGGGGCTGCGCGCCCACATCCGTGAGCACATCCGTCTCGCGGCCCTGCTGGAGTCGCTCGTCGCCTCCGACTCTCGCTTTGAGCTTGTCGCCCCTCGTACCGTCAACCTCGTCTGCTTCCGCCGGCGAGGGCCCGATGCCCCGAACCGCACCCTCCTTGAGGCCGTCAACCGCGACGGCCGGGCCTTCCTCACCCACACCGTGCTCGGCGGGCGCTTCGTCCTCCGCATGGCCGTGGGCGGCACTTCTACCCGCGAGCGCCATGTCCGCGAGACCTGGGATCTGATCCGACTCACCGCCGACTCCCTCCCCTCTTGACGCCCCGCGATATGCTGCCCGCCATGCGCCCGTGTCTCCTCGCCATCCTCGCCGCCCTCGCCCTCGGCGGGTGCGCCTCGACTCCGGACGAGCCGGCCGAGTTCGTGATCGAGCCCGGGGGGTACGGCGCGGCGTTCGCCGCGGCCAAGGAGGCTCTGATCGACGCCCGGTTTGAGCTCGACCGAGTCGACGCTCTCGCGGGAGTGATCACGACCCATCCCAAGCCAACGTCCGGCTTCGCGACACCGTGGGACGGCGAACAGTCGGACCTCTCGCAGGAGTGGGAGGACCTCATCAATCGTCAACTCCGGCGCGTCCGGGTCACCTTTGATTCCGATGCTCCTCCCTCCGCCGACCGGCGCGAAGCCGCGGGGCCGATGACCGGGCGTGTCGAAGTCACGATCGACCGTCTCCGCCGTCCCGGCTGGCGGATCGAGTCGTCGTCCATCCGATTCAGTTCGTTCGCCTACGACCCGGACCTCGCGGGCCGCCAGATGTGGCCGAACTACAAGGTCGCATACTCGCAGGATTCCGAGCTCGCGCGCCGGCTGGCCTCCGACGTCCGCTCCCGGATCGGCCCGGGCGCGACACCGTAGTTCAGGGCGTGACGGAGGGCCGCGATCCCCCCGCCGGCGCCGCCGACATATCCAGTTCGCCGTCCGCCGACAGCCGCCCCAGCGCCCGCGCGATCAACTCGCCCCGCGTGTTCGCGTTGAGCTTCTTGTGGAGCTGCTTCACGTGGTCGTGCACGGTATGAGGACTGCGCCCGAGAGTCTCGGCGATGTCCTTGACCGACTTGCCCATGATCAGCTGCTCCATCACTTCCTGCTCGCGCGGCGTCAGCCAGGCGCGCGGGTTGGCGCGCGTCCCGCCCAGGGCTCCCCGCGCGTGCGCGCCGAGCACCGGCACGATCGCCTCCAGCCAGTCCGCTGCTTCCGGGCCGGACCCGCTCGTGGCGATCACCACGACCAGCGACAGCGACGTTCCGTCGGTCCCGACCGTGGTCTCCGAGACCAGAAGATCCGACCACGAATCCCCGCTCCACAACGCCCCGAACGATCCGGACCGCCACGCGCCGTCGCGCATCACGCTTGTTCCGCCGGATGGAGTGTGGATCGACTCGAGCCGCGAAGCCCGGGAACGCAGCGCCGAGAGGCGAGGGTCTTCGGTTTCCGTCAACCGGGCCGGATCCCCTCGCCGTGACGCCACGCCGATCGCGTCGATCGGAGCCCCTGCCCCCTCGCCGGCGCTGAAGAGGATCAGGACATCCGACGACCCGAACAACGGCGCCAGGCATTCCGCCGCGCGATCGCACCAGTCCTGCGTCGGAACCGTGGGCAACTGGCAGATCGCCCGTGCGGCCGAGGTCAGCGCGAGCAACGGACGCGGGCCTGTCGATTCACGAATGGACATGTTTTCATTTCCCTCACGACACACGCGGGCCAGCCCGACGCGGCAAACCGGACCTGTGTCCCGTACGCGCCCGCGAGAAGAATCGCCAGTTCGAGTGGCCGGGGACGACATTGTCGGCGCTTTGCCCGCCTGTTTGAGGGCGATTCCCTATGATGTTCCTGTGAAAGGAGGGGGGATTCTCCCCCGTTTCGAGCCGGGCGTGTGCCGACACCCCCGGTGCGAAAGGGACACGCCGCGCCGTTTGGTGCTGATATGCTCAGCATCAGCGACGGAGCCGCGGATCGAGTCGAGCCGACGCTCGACAATCACGGGCCGTGTGCACGCCCCGGGAGGCGACGCCACGACCGTCGGAACGCGGAGTCCGAACCCTGCCATGACGAGCCAGCGAGACACGAACACCATCGGCGCGCCCCCGCGGATCGTCATCATCGGCGGAGGGCCCACAGGTCTCGGAGCCGCCTATCGCCTGCGCGAGCTGGGCCACGAGGACTTCCGCCTCTACGAGCGTCAGCCATGGCTCGGCGGCCTTGCCCACAGCTTCACCGATGACAAGGGCTTCACGTGGGACATCGGCGGGCACGTGATGTTCAGCCATTACGAGTATTACGACCGGGTCTTCGACCGACTCATGGGCGACGAGTTCACGCTCAACAACCGCGAGAGCTGGGTCCGCCTCCTCGACCGATGGGTCCCGTACCCCTTCCAGAACAACATCCGCTACCTCCCCAGGCAGGCCGCTTACGAGTGCCTCGCCGGGCTCGTCCGTGCGCAGACCGGCAAGGGCCCCGGCCCCGCCGCCGCACGCAACTTCGCCGAGTTCAACGACGCCGTCTTCGGCGAGGGCATCTGCCGCTATTTCATGCGCCCGTACAACTTCAAGGTCTGGGCCCATCCGCCCGAGATGCTCAGCAAGACCTGGCTCGGCGAACGCGTCGCACTCATCGACGTCGAGCGTGCCCTCCGCAACCTTGTTCTCGAGCAGGACGACTTCGGATGGGGGCCCAACAACCGATTCAAGTTCCCGTTGCGCGGCGGGACCGGCGAGTTCTACAAGCGATTCGGCCCCATTCTGGAGGGACGATGCACCCTCGGTCGCGCCGCCGCGTCCATCGACCCCGACCGGCGCACCGTCACCTTCGACGACGGCTCTCGCGCCGAGTACGACGAACTGCTGAGCACCATGCCGCTGGACGTCCTCTGCCGCGACGTGATCCGCGGCGTGCCGGACGAGGTACGCGCCGCCGCCTGCCGGCTCAGGCACTCCAGCGGCTACATGGTCGGCGTCGGCATCCGCCGCCCCTGCCCCAGCACCAAGTGCTGGATGTACTTCCCCGAGGACAACTGCCCTTTCTACCGCGTCACCTACCTCAGCAACTACTCACCACACATGACTCCCGACGGCGCGACCCACTACTCGCTCCTCTGCGAGACGAGCAGCAGCGAACACAAACCCGTCGACCCGTCCTCGATCGTCGCCGAGACGATCCGGGGGCTCATCGCCGCGGGGCTCATCGACGAAGACGAAACCCGCGACATCGTCAGCACCTGGCTCCACCACGCGCCCTACAGCTACCCCATCCCGACCGTCGATCGCGACGAGATCCTCGGCGTCGTCATCCCCTGGCTGGAGCAGCGCGGCATCCACAGCCGCGGCCGTTTCGGAATGTGGAAGTACGAAGTGAGCAACACCGACCACTCCCTCATGCAAGGTGTGGAGCTGGTCAACCGCCTGCTGCTCGGCGAGCCGGAGACCACCATCGGCATCGTCTATTCCACGACCGAGGACGGCCGCCGGGCCGCCACTCACGAGCGGTCCCACGTCGCCGGGTCAGGCGAAAAAAGACTGCGCACGCCGGAAGTCGTCGTCCGCGGTGGTGGGGGAGTGAAGCGCTCCTGACTCAGCGCTGCGTTCGCAGCCACTCCAGTTCTTCCTCCGCCGGTCCCTGCAGCACGCCGCGGTCCTCCAGACGCTGGATCGCCTCGCTCGTCCGCCCGGCGAGATACAGCAGACGCGACGCCATCGCGTCGTGGTCCGGATACCGGATCCAGTACCCCTCCGTCCGCCACCGGTCCGGACCGGCAAAGACGAGCGTCTGCGCCTCGTCGATCCGCCCCGCCATAGCCGCTTTCTCCGTCGCCCGGTAGGCCAGCCGCCCGACCCGGAACCAGAAAATCTCGAACTCCCCGCCCTTCGGCAGCGTGCCCTCGATGGCGACCGCCATGTCCAGCACCGCCCCGGCGAACGCCGTCGCGTCCTGGCCGGCCTCCAGCAGGTCGTGCGCCTTGGTCACCACCTCATCGAACGTCAGGTTGCCCGCCCGGAAGGCCGCCACAAGCGACGCCGCGCCCCCGGCCCTGTTGGCCGCCGCGGCCTGCACGTACGGATCGAGCTTGTCCGGGGCCCGTGTGCAACCGCACAACGCCAGCAGAAGGGCGCCGGCCAACGCCGCCCAACCTCCCGCGGCGATCCACGCGAGGCCAAGTCCGTGCCGGCTCATCCTTCGATCCTCCGCGTCAGGAGCCCGAAACCTCACGGCCAGGGGTCCGGTTGGCCACTCCCAGCCACAGCCTACCGATAGGGTCTGGTTCGGATGCGAGAGCAAGCGTGAGGCCGAAGCCCGAAATTCGTTGTGAATCTAGGGGTTCTGAAACGAAGAAGACGCGCAGAAAGTGGCCAGAGGCATGATCTTGAGGCACATTTAGGGGAAGAGTGGGTCGGGGGCGCCAGACGCGGCCATGAGGGGGCCAGCGCACATGACCCGGACGGTTCGATGTGTTTCGTACCCGCAGGTCCCCTGCCGGACGCCGTATGAGTGCGCTGATCAGACAACCCGAGGCAGTCTTCGGCGTTGCCAACTGGCAGCCCGAGGTCGTCCAGATGCTCGATGAGCATCACATGGTCGCCACTTCCGTATCCGCGCGCCGCCGTACCCACTTCGCCGTCTGCCTCGACCAGTTCGCCCAGGGGCTGCGCGACGCCGAGGTCTGCACTCTCTACGGCCGCTTCATCACCGACCTCGATTCCTTCTGCTACCAGATCGAACGCGCCATCCCCGGCCCCACGCTCGAGCGGCGCGTCGACGGGCCGCGCGGCGTGGCGGCCCTGCTTCGCTCCCGCGAGACGTTCCGCGGCCGGCCCGCCAGCAAGTTCCGCTTCTACATCTGGCACGACGCCGACCTCCTCCTGCAGCACAACCAGGGCCTCTTCGCCCGGCTCGCCGAAGCCATGTTCGGCGTCTCCGCCGAGGCCGAGTATGTCAGCGACGATCTCCTGCTCATCCACCGCGCCGTCTTCGTCGGCGGGCCCCTGCTGGAGTCCTACGCCGCACGTCCCGACGGCCAGTTCCAGTCGTGGATCGACGACGGTTCGGGCGAGCCCTTCTGGCAGGTCGTCACCGGCATCGAGCGCCCCTCCGTGCAGCGCTACGACATCGATTCGCTCCTCGCCCGGCGCGAGCGGGCTTGACTTCACCCCCGCCCCCGCGTTTGCTCGCCGCATGAGGATCATCGCCGGCGAGTTCCGGTCACGCCGGCTCCACACGCCGCCCGACGACGAGACCACGCGCCCGATCCCGGACCGCGTCAAGGAATCGCTCTTTTCCATCCTGCGCGGCCACGTTGAGGGAGCGGAAGTGTTCGACGGTTTCGCCGGCACCGGCGCGATCGGCCTCGAGGCCGTCAGCCGCGGCGCCGCCCGCTGCGTCTTTGTTGAGAAGGACCGCGCCGCCGGCGCGATGCTCCGGCAGAACGTCGAGATGCTCGGCGCCCAGGACCGCTGCGAGGTCGTGGTCGGCGACGCCCTCGGCCCCGGCGCTCTCTCCCGCTGCCCCCGCCCGGCGAAACTGGTGTTCCTCGATCCGCCCTACCCGCTTGTTCAGGACGCCGTGGGATGGAAGCGCGTCCGCGCCCAGGCCGAACGCCTCGCCGAACTTCTCGCCGACGACGGATACCTGATCCTCCGCACGCCTTGGCCGTTCACCCATGAGGTGGGCGACTCCGATGGTCCGACACTGGATCCCGATGGCGTCCCCCTCCCCGCACGCAAGCCGCGCAAACCAGCGGATCTCAGCATCCCCGGCGCCGTCGGGCCCGAAACGCACGAGTACGGCTCCACCGCCGTGCACCTCTACATGCGCCGCAGGACACCGGGGGTGTAGACTCCCGGCATGCCCGGCGACGACAGGCCGATACTCAATGACGAGCAACGCCGCGCCGTCGATCACACCGACGGGCCCCTGATCGTCCTCGCCGGCCCGGGCACCGGCAAGACCCGTGTCATCATCCACCGTGTCGAGCGCCTGATCCGCGACGGCGCCGAACCCGAGCAGATCGTCGCTCTCACCTTTACCGTGAAGGCCGCGACCGAGCTGCGCGAGCGGCTCGCCGCCCTCGTCGGCGCCTCCGCCGCGGACCGCGTCCACGCCCACACCTTCCACGGGTTCGGTCAGCGGCTCGTCCGCCGCTTCGGCGACATGCTCGGCCTGCCCCCCCAGCCCGTCCTCATCGATCACGCCCAGCGCAAACGCCTCGCACGCAAGGCCGCGCGCGATCACGCCCTCTTCCGGTCCGTCATCGCCGACGGCCTCGACTCCCTCATCGAGGACGCCCTCGCCCTCATCGACGCACTCCGGCACGCCGGCAAGTTCCCGGTTGACGCCGTCGCGTACGCCGGCAAGTGGGCCGCGCGTCTCGACTCGCCCGCGCACGGGCTCGACGAGCCGGCCCTCGCCGCCGCACGCGTCGAGCAGGAACGCTTCGCCGAGATCGCACGCCTCTACGAGGCCCTTGACGCCGAGAGCCGCCGGCGCGGCCAGCTCACGTTCGAGGACTTCATCCTTCTGCCCATCCGCCTGCTGCGGGAGCACCCGGCCGCCGCGGCCATCTGCCGCGATGACTACCGGCACGCCGTCGTCGACGAGTTCCAGGACGTCAACGCCGGCCAGATCGAGTTCCTCCGGCAGCTCTTCCCGCCGGACACCCGACGCCCGCCCGACCTCTGCGTGGTCGGCGACGACGACCAGTCGATCTACCTCTTCCGCGGCGCCGACGACCGCGCCTTCGAGAAGTTCCAGCGGGCCTGGACCAATGCCGGCCAGATCCCCCTCACCCGCAACTACCGCAGCGAGAAGCCGGTGATCGCTGTTGCCGCTGCGGTCATCGGGGCGGCGGCGACGCGCTTCGCGCCAGACAAGGTTGTGCTGATCTCGGAGGCACGCGAGAACGCCGCCCCGGCCCCCGGCGCCGCCGTCGAGTGCGTGCTGACCGACGACGACACCATGCAGTTCGGCGAACTGATCAGCGCGATGATCAAGCTCGACCAATCCGCGCGACCCGGACGGTCCTTGCGCGACTACGCCGTGATCGCCCGCACCCACACCGACCTCGGGCGCATCCACGCGGCTCTCTCTCTCGAGGACATACCCGCCCGCCTGGCTCGCGGCCCCTCGGCCCTCGAGGACCGCGCCGTGCTCGACCTCCTCCGCTGGGTCGAGTTGCTCGCCGACCCCGCCGCCGTCTGGGCCGCGCAGTGGCTCCTCACCCGTCCGCCCTTCGGTGTCCCCGCCGACCGGTCGGCCGGCTGGCTCCTCTCGTACGGGGCGGAGTGGTCACGCCACGGCGCGGGCGAGGAGGGCCGGCGCGACCCCGGCCGCTTCATCGAATGGCTCGAGCGCACACACGGCGGCGACCGCCCGGTCAGGGCGTTCCTCGATCTGCACTCCCGCCTGCGCGACGGCGCGGCACGCGCCGATGCCTACCGCGCCCTGCTCGAGATCATCCGCGGCGCGGATGTCGTCCACGCCGACCTGCCGACGGAGCGCGACCGCGCCCGTCGTGTCGGCTTCCTCGCCGAGTTCCTCCGCTTCGTTCACGACCGCCTCCCGCTCCTCGAACCACCGGCGGACCTGCGCGCCTTCTGGCGCTACTACTCCGATCTCGACAAGCCGGAAGAGGCGTTCCGCACCGACGCCGCCGAACTGCTCGACGGCTCCGCGGGGAACGGCGCCGACGAACGGCCCGATGCCGTCACGCTCCTCACCGCCCACTCGGCCAAGGGGCTGGAGTTCGACACCGTCTTCCTGATCGGGCTCGAGGAGGGCCTGATGCCGCACTCGCGGGCGCTCGCCGACGACGACTCTCTCGAAGAGGAGCGCCGGCTCTGCTATGTCGGCATGACGCGCGCGAAGGGCACGCTGCAGCTGAGCTGGGCGCAGAGCCGGCAGCTGTTCGGCCAGCGGCGGCTGTCCGAGCCGAGCCGCTTCCTCGCCGAGCTCCCGCGCGAAGCGCTGTGCGTCACGGGCGAGGGCCCGGCTGCGGCGCCGGCATGGGGCCGTCGTTCGGGCGCGCGTGCCGGCGGCGCAGTCCTCAGGGAAGAGCTTCCCTTCCAGGAACGCGTGGTGGCCGTGCCCGACGCCGACGGCCTCGTGCTGCGAGCGGGCGTGCGGGTCCGGCATCCGCTGTTCGGGGTCGGCACCGTGCTGCGCACCGAGGGCTCGGGGCCCGACATGAAGCTGACGGTGGCGTTCGCGGGCGTGGGCGCCAAGCGGCTGGTGGCCCGCTACGCCGGCCTCGAGCCGGCTTGAGATCCCCGAAGACGCGACGGGCGCCCGTGCGGGGCGCCCGTCCCTGAGCCTCTCGCCCGGAGGCCGGGCTCCGGCGGCGTCTACTTGGGATCGAGGGTGTGCACGATCCAGCGGCTCACGACACGCCCCTGGCCGCCGGCCTCGAGATCGTACTTCTTGAGGCCCATCGCGTAGGTCTGGGCCTGGCCGCCGATCGTCAGGCTGAGCTCGATCGTCTTCGTGGTCTGCTCGCCGTTCAATGTCTCGATGTCCGGCAGGTCGCGGGTCGACAGCTTGACCTCGCGCTTCTCGCGCTCGACCTCCTCCTTGGCGTCCGCCAGCTGCTTCTTGAGGTCGTGGTCGATCTGGTTGTACTTCTCGCGCTCGTCGGCCACCGCCTGCAGCTTCGGCGGCACCTTGCCGTTCTTGGCGAGGATGTCGCTGATCTGGTTCCACTCGGAGACGTGCTCGAGCGCGTAGGCGCCGGCCGTCTTCTTGTTGTCCTGGATCTTGGCGTCGATCTCCTTGACCTTGGCGACCATGCCCGGCAGCGGCGCCGGCACCTTGGTCTCCGGGCCGACGGAGAGGATCGACCACTTGTCGACCTTCTTGTCGAACTTGACGACGGCGAAGCTCGAGATGGTCTGGTCGTCCTGCGTGTTGACCGCGTTGAAGTACTGGTCGATGACGCGCTGCTCGGGGTGGCCGCAGGCCACGCTGGCTGCGGCGAGCGCGAGAACGCCGACGACGGCGAGTCGATGATTCCTCATGTCCCCCACTCCTTGCGCCCTGGCCCTCAGGAGGCCGGTGCTCCCGGGGCGTCCTCTCCCTCAGCCCGCTCGGCGAGCAGGGCGACCGAAACCAGGTGGTCGCCCTCGTCGAGATTGATCAACCGGACGCCCTGTGTGTTGCGGCCGATCGTCGAGATCTCGGCGGTGTCGAGCCGGATGATCATACCCTTTTCGGTGATCAGCATCACCTGTTCGTCGGCCGCCAG
>CAZMPE010000005.1:0-20894 GCA_964567955.1 uncultured Phycisphaeraceae bacterium
GGACGTCGCCGCGCTCCAGGACTTCCGGCGCGATGCAAGGATCATCGAGCCCGTCACCCGAGACCAGCGACGCGAGGGCGCGGCGGTCCGGACCTGAGCGGGCGGCCTGCTCCTCCACGATGCCACGCGCTCGATAGATGATCATGGTGCGAGTGCGGCGTTGACCATCTATTCGGGGACGACACGGCGCGAGGAATCACTCATGGCACGACGGACGAGGCGGGCGGCAACAGCGACGAAGAGTCCGGATTCGAACCTGCAGCCCGATGCGAGCGTGCGCCGGTATGTCGCGCGCTTCAACGCGCTCGCCCCGCCGCTCCGAGCCAAGATCGTCAAGGTCCTGATGCGCGGCCTCAAAATGAAGAGACCCGCGGCGGAGGAGGCCGCGTTCCACCTTGTGGACTGGGTCGTTGACCTGGAGGATCTTTCGCGCCTGTACACCTCGTCCCGCTGGAAACAGAAGAACGCCTGGCGCGTGCTTGCCGGGTTCGTGGCACACGTCCCGGCGCACCTTGTGGCGGCGTACAGGATCATCTATGACGATCCGGTCACCGACATCTTCGAGATCGGGGCCGTCAAAGGGACCGGACGGGCCAAGCGGAAACCCGGCTCGCACTACGAAGAGTGGCAGGCCAGGCGCAAGGCCACCCGAAAGAAGCGCGCCAGATAAGTGCTCAATCCCGCACCCGCGCCGGGTCATCTATCTATTCCGCCCCCCACTCTGCCACTTCGCCACTTTGCCACTCTGCCACTTTTCTTTCCCCCGACCGTGACTCCTCCGCTCGGCCGTCGCTGGGGATGTACCGGGTTCGAGTTCACCGTCACACGGCGGTGAGGCCCGGCAAACGACCTGCAGAGGAGAACACCATGAACCGTTCCGTCACCCTCAGCGTTATCGCTCTGTCCGCACTCGCCGCCAACGCCGGGGCCGCCATCATCGGCACCACCGGGGCCGCGACCCAGATCGTCCCGCCCCCGTCCTGCCTGCCGTTCGCTCTCACCGGCGCGACCTCCTGGTGCTGGGACGAGCAGCAGCCGACCGGCCTGATCAACGTGCCCGTCGACATGACCATCAATCCGTCGAACTCGAACGCCCCGACGCCGGGCGTGATCGCGGGCGTCTACAACTCGCACTTCATCCACGTCCAGGATTTCTCCGGCGTGGCGCTGGCCGGAACCATCACGTTCGACATGCCGATCGTCGCCGTCGCCTTCCGCGATCTCTTCCTCGACGTCAGCGATGTCCCCGCCGGCGCGGGCGGCACGGCGTACCCCACCGGCCTCTTCATGCGGGGCCTGGGCGGCAACAGCGTCGTCTCGATCAGCGGCGCCGTGCTCACGTTCAACTTCACGCCGATGGCCGGCACGGCCGATCTGGACCAGGTCCGGGTCTACACGAATCCCGTCCCGACGCCCGGCTCGCTCGCCCTCCTCGGCCTCGGCGGCCTCATCGCCGCCCGCCGCCGTCGCGCCTGAGCCTCGATCCCTTCTTCACACACTCCGAAACCGGGGCGGCCCCGCGCCGCCCCGGTCTCGCAGGAGAACCGCCCATGATCCGCACGCTCATCGCCCCCGCCTTCGCCCTTGCACTCGTCGCCGGCTCCGCGACCGCCTCCATCACCGGGACCACCGGGTCGATTTCACAGATCAGCGCCCCCGCGTCCTGCATCCCCGGCTCGCTCAGCCCCGTCAACGCCTGGGCCTGGAACGAGCAGACCAACGTGGTCGCCACGAATGTCCTGGCCGACCTGACCACCAACCCGTCGAACTCCGGCACGCCGGTCCCGGGCCCCGTGAGCGGGCTGTTCGACAGCCACTTCATGGAGGTTTCGCCCGTCTTCGCGATCGGCACCGTGACCTTCAGCGACCCGATCGTCGCCGTTCTCTACAACGACTCGCCCCTGGACCTCACCGACGCCCAGTTCGGCGCCGGCGGAACGACCTATCCCACGTCGACGCCGTTCCGCGGGCTCAACGCCTTCGGATTCATCTCCATCAACGCCAACGTGCTCTCGTTCAACTTCCAGACCGTGGTCCCGGGGGTGGAGCAGGTGCGGGTCCTGACCAAGCCGGTGCCGACACCCGGATCGCTCGCCCTCCTCGGCCTCGGCGGACTGATCGCCGCCCGCCGCCGGCGCGCCTGAACCCTTCTCTCTCCTCACACACACGCGAACCGGGGCGGCCGAGCGCCGCCCTTGTTCCGTTGGGGGCAAGGGGCCCCGGCCCGAACGCCGATAGGGATGGAGCGCTAGGAGGCGCCGCACCCATGTCCAGCACCGCCCGGATCATCCCGCCCATCACCCCTCGCGCTCCGGGCGACGCGCAATCTTTGCCGACCGACCGGGCCTCGCAACGGGCGGTCCTCATCGGCACCACCGAGACCGTCGCCCTCGCCCGCGAGCAGCTGGCCCTCCTGCCCGATTCGCCCGAACCCATCGGCTGCATCCTTCTGGACAAGCGGACCCCGCGCGCCGCCGGCGGGCTGCCGGTCTTCGGCGGCCTCGACGACCTGCCCGCCGCCGCCGCCGATCGCCGGATCAATCTCGCCATCGTCACCCTCCCCGCCGCGATGTCGCAGACCATCAACACGGTCCGCGCCCAGCTCGTCAACCTCGGCATCCTCGAGCGCTTCCTCCCGCCGCTCACCGAGATGCTCGCCAGCTCGCCGCCCTACTCCGTCGGGCTCGGCCAGGCCGCCGCGGCGGGCACGATGGTCGGCGGCGGTCACGGCATCGACGTCGGCACGCTGATCGGGCGCACGCCCCACACGCTCGACCGCGAGGCCGTCGGGCGCATCCTCACCGGCAAGCGCGTCCTGATCACCGGGGCCGGCGGGTCGATCGGGGCGGAGCTCGCGCGTCTCGCCGCGGGCTTCGGGCCCGAGCAGCTCCTCCTGCTCGACCGCTCGGAGAACGCCCTCTTCGAGATCGACCGCCAGATCGCCCGCAAGGCGCCCGGGGTCACGCGGCGGGCCATCCTCCACGACATCGTCGACGCCGAGGCGACCCTCCGCCTGCTCGTCGAGCTCCGCCCGCACGTCGTCTTCCACGCCGCGGCGCACAAGCACGTCCCGCTGATGGAGGACCACCCCGCGCACGCGGTGACGAACAACCTCTTCGGGACGCGGTCCATCGCCGACGCGGCCCACTCCGTCGGGGCCGAGCGGTTCGTGATGATCTCGACGGACAAGGCGGTCAATCCGACATCGGTGATGGGCGCGACCAAGCGCCTCGCCGAGCTCTACGTCCACTGGCTGCACGAGACCTCGCGGCGCATGGCCGGCGACGGCAGCCCGACGGCCTTCAGCATGGTGCGGTTCGGCAACGTGATCGGCTCGGCCTGCAGCGTGCTGACGATCTGGTCGGCGCAGCTCGCCGAGGGCGGGCCCGTCACCGTCACCGACCCGCGGATGACCCGCTTCTTCATGACCATCCCCGAGGCCGCGACCCTTGTCATGCAGGCCGCCGCGCTCGAGGCCGACGGCCCCAGCGCCGCCGTGCACGTGCTGGACATGGGCAAGCCGCTGCCGATCCTCGACCTGGCCCGCCGGTTCGTGCGGGCCCACGGCTTCGAGCCCCGCGTCGCCGGCGAGCCCTCGACGCCCGCCGCCGCGGGCCTGCCCGCCATCGACATCGTCTTCACCGGCTCGCGCGCGGGCGAGAAGCTGCACGAGGAGCTCGCCTACGGCGCCGAGTGCCTGCGCCCCACCGCCCACCCGGGCATCACCGCCTGGCGGGGCAGCCCGCCCCACGCCAACGTCGCCGCCATGATCGCCGACCTCTCGGCGGTGCGGTCGAGTTCGGACCGCGCCGGCGTGCTCGCGGCGATCCGGCGCCACCTGCCCGAAATGAACCCCGGGGCTTGATCGAGCCGCCCGCCCGCGCACAATGAGGGCACTATGGCCGACGCCGCCAACCGACAACGCATCCTCCTGGAGTTCAACACCGCCCGCGACCAGGCGGAGGCCCTGCTGCGCGGCCTGCTCGACGCCAAGGCCCAGAGCGAGAAGCACCTGGCCGAACTCCGCCAGCCCGACGCCCTCAAGGCCGTCACCGGCAAGTCCGCGATGGACAACGCGATCGCGTCGACGCAGCGGATGATCGAGACGCTCAACCGGGCGACAAGCGAGCTGAAGAAAGACCTGTCGGAGGAGGACCTCGCCGCCCTTCGCGAGGCCGAGAACGAGGGCCGCTGAGCCTCACCAGCCCGCGGGCTCGCCGCCCTTGCGCGGGTCGGAGGCCGCGTCCCAGCCCGCCCCCGACCGCCGGATCACCTGCACGACCGCCACCGTGTCGATGGGCTCGACCGTGTGCCCGAGCGCGCGCAGCGCGGACGTGATGACGTCGGCGCCCTCGCGCCCGCGCTCCACGCGGACGACATCGGGCGACCATTGGTGGTGAACGCGGGTCGCCCCGACCGCCTCCGACGCCGTCGCGTCCTCCAGCAGCACGCGCAGGATGACCTGCATCGTCGCGGTGATGATCCGCGGCCCGCCCGCGCCGCCGGCCACCACGCGCACGGCGCCGTTCCCGTCCAGCACGATCGTCGGCGTCATGCTCGAGAGCGGCCTCTTGCCCGGCGCGGGGAGGTTCCGCTCGCTCTGCATCAGGCCGAAGGCGTTCGCCCGCCCCCGCACGGTCGTGAAGTCGTCCATCTGGTTGTTGAGCAGGAATCCGAACCCCTCCACTTCCAGCAGCGACCCGAAGGACAGGTTGATGGTCTCGGTGCAGGCGACCGCGCTGCCCGTCGCGTCCACCACGCAGAAGTGGCTCGTGCCGCCGTCCTCCGCGGCGCCCCGGGGCGGGCCTTCGCGCGTCCCGTAGACCTCGGGGCCCTGCGTCCGGTCCGCGCGAACGCCCGCCGCCCGCGCCCGGATGTACCCGTCGCTCAGCAGCCGCTCGATCGGAACGGCGACACGCTCCGGATCACCCAGCCACTCGGCCCGATCCGCGAAGGCGTGCTTGAACGACTCGATCATCAGGTGAACCGGCGGCGCGCCCTCCATCGCACCGAGCGCCGAGAGAATCCCCAGCGCCTCGCCCATCGCGACGCCCCCGCTCGACGGAGGCGGCATCGTCAGGAACGTGCTGCCCCTGAACGCGAAGGCGAGGGGCTCGACCCGCGACGGCCGGAACAACGCGAGGTCCTCGGCCGTGATGATCCCGCCGTCGGCGCGCACCGAGCGCACGATCGCCTGGCCGATCGCGCCGCGGTAGAACGCGTCCGCGCCCTCCGCCGCGATCAGCCGCAGCGCCCCGGCCTGCTCGGGCTGCGTGATCCGGTCCCCGATCCGGACCTTCCCCGATTTGAGGTATCGCGTCCACACGAACTTGAACCGGCGCTGCCCGTCAGGACTCGCCTCGAACGAGCGGGCCAGATCCCGGGCCGTCCTGACGTAGTCCGCATCCGCGACGAAGCCCTCCTCCGCCGCGCGGATCGCGGGAGCCAGCACCGCCGCCCGGTCGAGTGTCCCGTACTCCTCGAGCGCCGCGAGCAGCCCGGCCACCGTCCCCGGGACGCCGATGGCCTTGCCCCCGATCGCGCTGGCCTTCGGGTCCGCGTCCCGCTCGTAGAAGTCGGGCGTGATCGCGCCCGGCGCCCGCTCGCGGTAGTCGAAGGCGATCGAACGGGCCGGATCGCGCCCGCGACGCCGCTGGTCGACCAGCCCCGCCTCGCTCAGGTGCACCACCATGAACCCGCCGCCCCCGATCCCGCAGGAGTACGGCCGAACGACCGACAGCGCGAACGACGTCGCGACCGCCGCGTCCACGGCGTTCCCGCCCTGCTTGAGGATCTCGAGGCCCGCCTCCGAGGCGACCCGGTGGTCCGCCGCGACCACGCCCCGGGTGTAGGCCTCCGGGCCGCTCCCCCGGGCGGGCGGACTCCCGAAGCTGAGAACAGAGACAACGAGGGCCGCCCCGAGTGTGCCGCGGATGGTCATGGCACCGGTCTTTATACGGTCGGGCGGACCCGTCTGCGACAACCCTGTGGAACCCGACCCGCACACGCTCCGTATGGGCGGCAACCAAACGCGAAATACCTTGCTGATCGGGGCGTTTCGCTGTCTAATCCCCTCACCGGGCGTGGCCCGGCCACAGGGCGGCCCCAACGGACGTTCGGCCTCGTCGCGGAGGATCTCACATGCGGCAGTGGATTCTGGCAGTCTCGCTGGCGGTCGCTCTTGGTTCCAACGTCAACGGCCAGGTCGTCGGCCCCGCCGGCGGGGTCCGGATGGACGGCCACAAGGTTGTCCGAGTCGACATCCGATCGGTCCGTGACCTGCAGACCGCCCTCGCCCTCACGGACGATGTGTGGTCGCACCACCTCGGCATCGGCGGCCCGCTCGACATCCGCGTCTCGCCGGCGCAGCTCGAAACGATGCGCACCACGCGGTTGAGCTTCGAGGTCCTCATCGAAGACGTGCAGGCCCAGATCGACGCCGAGCACGCCCGCCTGCAGGGCGGCGGCGACGGCCCGGGCTGGTACGACGACTACAAGACCTACGACCAGTTCGTCGCGCACATGAACGACCTCGCGACCCAGTACCCGACGCTGGCGTCCACGTTCGTCGTCGGCCAGTCGCTCGAGGGGCGCAGCATCATGGGCCTGCGCGTCACCGGCCCGGGGAGCGTCGCCAACCGCCCCGCGGTCTTCTACAACGGCGGCCAGCACGCGCGCGAATGGGTCAACCCGGCGACGACCCTGTACATCGGCGACGAACTGCTGTCCAAGTACGCCTCGAACTGCCAGATCAAGGAACTCGTCGACAACGTCGAGTTCCTGATCGTCCCGATCGTGAACCCCGACGGGTACGTCTATTCGTGGACGCCCAACAACCGGCTGTGGCGCAAGAACCGTCGCGACAACGGCGCCGGGTGCTTCGGCGTGGACACGAACCGAAACTGGGGGTTCCAGTGGGGCGGACAGGGGGCGAGCACGAACCCGTGCAACGACACGTACCGCGGCACGGCCGGATTCTCCGAGCCCGAGACCGCGGCCATCCGCGACTACGTGACGGCCAACCCGAGGATCAAGATCGCGGTCGATTTCCACAGCTATGGGCAGTTGATCATGTCGCCGTGGGGCTACACGAACGCCCTGCCGCCCGATCACGCCCTGTTCATGCAGCTGAACACCGCCATGCAGCAGGCGATCGCCGGCTTCAGCGGGCTGAGCTACACCATCGGCCCGATCTACACGACGATCTACCCCGCGTCGGGAACCTCGGTCGACTGGTACTACGGTGACCGGGGCATCCTCGGCTTCACCATCGAGCTGCGCCCCGTCGGCAGCCCGGGCTTCGTCCTGCCGCCGGAACAGATCGTCCCGACCGCCGCGGAGAACTTCCAGGCCATCGTCGCGCTGTCGTCGTACCTTCTCAACGGTGTGCAGTTCACGCTCCCGTCGGGCACGCCGGCCACCGTGCCGTCGGGAACGCCGTCGACCGTGCAGGTGAAGATCGATAACGCCTCGGGAACATTCCAGTCCGGCACGGGCCGGATCCTCACTCGGGTCGGGACGAGCGGACCGTTCACGCCCTCGGCGCTCACGCCCGTCGGCGGATCGATCTTTGAGGGCACGCTCCCCGCGGCCCCGTGCAACGCGACCATCCAGTTTTACTTTGACGCGATGACGACCGCCGGGCAGACCGTCACCTACCCGTCGACCTGCGGCGTCGCGCAGCCGCTCTCGACGACGGCGGTCTCGCAGGTTCTCGCCTTTGCCGACAACTTCGAGTCGAACCTGGGCTGGACCGTGCAGAACCACGTCAGCCTGACCGCCGGCGCCTGGGTCAGGGTCGATCCGATCGGCACGATGAACGGGTCCGTCCCCGCCCAGCCCGAGGACGACTACACGCCCAACCCCGGCGTCAACTGCTACGTGACCGGCCAGGGCGTCGTCGGCGGCGCCCTCGGGGCCGCGGACGTCGACGGCGGGCCCACCTGGCTCATCTCTCCCACGATCGATCTCTCCGGCGCCACCGGCGCGGCGGTCCAGTACGCGCGCTGGCTCTATTGCAGCACCGGCGAGGACAAGATGACGATCGACGTCTCGAACAACAACGGGACGACATGGGTGCCGGCGGGCGACACGAGCAACACTTCCGGATGGAAGGTCGCGACGCTGAACATCCACGACTTCGTCCCGCTGACGGCGCAGGTGCGCCTGCGGTTCGGGGTCGCCGACCAGCCGAACAACTCGATCACCGAAGGGGCGATTGACGACCTCCAGGTGTTCAAGCTGCAGTGCCCGGCGGTGTGCTACGCGGACTGCAACGGAGACGGCCTGCTGGACCTGGCCGATTTCGGGTGCTTCCAGACGAAGTTCGCGACGGGCAACGCCTATGCTGACTGCAACGGCGACACGCTGCTCGACCTCGCCGACTTCGGCTGCTTCCTGACCAAGTTCGCGATCGGCTGCCCATGACGGCGAGCGGTCGCGTGAGCACGAGATCCTGACGCGGAATGAACCAGGGCGCCCCGCGCCCGTAGTCTCGGGAGTCGGTGCATGAGAATCCGCCGCATGACATGTCTCGCCGCGTGCGCGACGCTGCTGGGCGCCGCCGCCTTCGCGCAGGTCGGTCCTCAACCCGCAGGCCAGCGCGTCCGCTTCGACGGTCACAAGGTGGTCCGCGTGTCGGCCTCGACGCCCCGCCAGCTTCAGACGGTTCTCGCGCTGACGGACGACGTCTGGACCTGCTCCGGCGCCGGCCTGGGCACCTTCGATGTGCGGATGAACCCCGAGCAGTTTGAAGCGTTCGCCGGTACGGGCGTCCCGCACCAGGTGCTGATCGAGGATGTGCAGGCGCTCGATGACGCGAGCCGCGCCGAGGGCGAGCGCCGGCGGGCGAACGTGGCGGACAACCCGAGCTGGTACGACGACTTCCGGACGTACTCCGAGGTTCAGACCAAGGTGCAGCAACTGGCCGCCGCGTACCCGAGCCTGGCCACGTTCTCGGTGATCGGGCAGACGCTGCAGGGTCGGAACATCTTCGCGATCCGCATCACGGGCCCCGGGAACGTCAGCGACCGCCCGGCGATCCTGTTCGACGGCACGCAGCACGCCCGCGAGTGGATCAGCCCGATGACGGTGACCTACATCGCCGAGCAGCTGCTCGTGCAATACGCGACCGACCCGCAGATCAAGGGCCTGGTCGACAATATCGAGTTCCTGATCGTCCCGATCGTCAACGGCGACGGCTACGACTACTCGTGGACCACGAACCGGATGTGGCGCAAGAACCGACGCCCGGCCCCGGTGGGCAGCTCGTGCGACGGCGTCGACACCAACCGCAACTGGGGGTACCAGTGGGGCAGCAACAACGGCTCCAGCGGCAACCCATGCAGCGAGATTTATCGCGGCACCGCCCCGTTCAGCGAGCCGGAGACGCAGGTCCTCAGGAACTACACGATCGCCAACCCGCGGCTGGTCGCGACGATCGACTTCCACAGCTACTCGCAGCTCTTGTTGTACCCGTGGGGGTACACACCGACACTGCCCCCGGACAACGCGCTCTTCACCCAGATCAGCGGGGCGATGGCCGGCGCGATCGCGGCGGTCCATGGCAAGACCTACGTCGCGGGCCCGAGCTACGCGACGATCTACCCCACCAGCGGCGGGATCAAGGACTGGATGTACGGCGACCAGGGGCTGCTGGCCTGGACGATTGAGCTCCGTGACACCGGCCAGTACGGCTTCATCCTGCCGCCGAACCAGATCGTCCCCACGTGCGAGGAGAACTTCGCCGCGGTCAAGGCGCTCGCGCAGCAGATCGGGCCGAAACTCGTGTTCAAGATGCCCAACGGGCACCCCGGATTCGTGCAGCACGGCCAGACCAACGCGATCCAGGTGACGATCGATGACGCGGTCCAGACGCTCAAGCCCGGAAGTGCCCGCATCTACACGCGCGTCGGGAACTCGGGGGCGTTCACCAACACCGCGATGACCTCGCTCGGCGGCTCGCTCTTCCAGGGCATCCTGCCCAGCGCGCCCTGCGGGCAGACCATTCAGTACGTCTTTCAGGCTGTCACGATGACCAACGAGACCGTCAAGTACCCCGCGGCGGGGCTTGTCGACCCGTTTGTCACGCAGGCGCGCCACATCGTGGTCAATTTCAGCGACAACGCCGAATCCGCCAACGGCTGGAGCGTCGGCGGCCCCGGCAGCAACGCGACCGGGGGCATCTGGGTCCGGAACAACCCGGAGCAGACACTCGCCCAGCCGGAGGATGACCATACGCCGGCGCCGGGCGTGTACTGCTATGTCACCGATCATCGGGCCGGTGTCAGCGCGGCCCAGTACGACGTGGACGGCGGCTCGACGATCCTGACGTCGCCGGTGATGAACGGCGCGAACACGCAGGGGATGGTCAACACCGCGACGTACCTCAGCTATTGGCGTTGGTATTCGAACAACAAGGGTCCGAACCCCAACCAGGACTCGCTTCTCGTGCAACTGTCCAACAACGCCGGCACCAACTGGTACGCGATGGAAGAAATCAATGAGAACGCTGACGCGTGGGTGCAGAGCCTGATCCGGGTCTCCGACATCCTCCCGCCCACGACGCAGATGCGCGTGCGGTTCATCGCCAGCGACCTCGGGGGCGATTCGATCGTTGAAGCGGCCGTGGATGACATCGAGTTGTTCGTCGTCGGCTGCCCGGCCCCCCCTCCGCCGCCCCCGCCGGTTTGCTATCCCAACTGCGACGGGAGCACGAACGGCAGCGGCCAGCCGACCCTGACGCTGGCGGACATGGGCTGCTTCCAGACCAAGTTCGCGCTGCAGGACCCGTACGCCGACTGCAACGGAGACGGCCTGCTCTCGCTGCCGGACTTCGGGTGCTTCCAGACGAAGTTCGCCCTCGGCTGCCCGTGAGTCTGGGGCCCGGCGATCGGATATCGGACGGGATTGCCTGAAATACCGCGCTTGCTTCGAGCGCGGGATCGAGACCGGCAACCGCGGTTTTGGCTGGCGGATTCTGCGTTCTTCATGTCTAATACCGAGGTCCTCGTGGGCACTCTGGAGACCCCGTTCATGCCGAACCTGCTGTCCGGCCGCGCGTTCCTTGTAGCCGCCCTTCTGCTGGCCTCGAGTTCGCTCGGCCAGGTTCACCCCGCCGCGGTCCCGACGATGGGGCACCGCGCGGTGCTCGTGACGGTCTCGACGCCTCGCCAGCTCCAAACGGTGCTCGCGCTGACGGACGATGTCCGGACCTGCGAGGGCGCGGGGATCGGGACGTTCGAGGTCGGCATGAGCCCGGAGCAGTACGCGGCCTTCCGGCCCCTCGGCATCCCGCACCAGGTGGTGATCGAGGACATCGGGGCGCAGCTCAACGAGGTACTCCTCGAGAATGACCGCCTGCGTCAGGGCGACGACCCGGCCTGGTTCACCGTCTACCGGACCAACGACGAGGTCAACACGCGCCTGGCGGTGCTGGCCGGACAGTTCCCGACGCTCGCGACGCTGTCCGACATCGGAACGACGTTTGAGGGGCGGACGATCAAGATGATCCGCATCACCGGGCCGGGGAGCACGGCGAACCGGCCGGCGATCGTGATCAACGGCGACCAGCACGCCCGCGAGTGGGCGACGCCGATGGCGACGATGTTCGCCGTCGATCGCCTCCTCGAGACCTACGCGACCGACCCGAACATCAAGAAGCTCGTCGACCGCATTGACTTTTACATCATCCCGATCGTCAACCCCGACGGGTATGTCTACTCGCACACCGTCAACGCCAACTGGCGCAAGAACCGGCGCACGCCTCCGGCCGGCAGCACGTGTTTCGGCGTCGATCTGAACCGCAACTGGGCCTTCCAGTGGGGCAACAACAACGGATCGAGCCCCGACCCGTGCAGCGACACGTACCGCGGCACCGCGGGTTTCACGGAATCCGAGATCGTCGCGGTCAAGAACGTCGTCGACTCGATCGCCGGGCAGGGACGGCTCAAAGCGCACCTCGACGTTCACGCCAACGCCAAGATGCTCCTGTCGCCCTGGGGCTACACCACGAGCGCGCCGCCCGGCCTGCCGCTGATGAACCAGCTCGGCCTGCTCATGGCGAACGCGATCGCGACGACGAGGGGCACCGTCTACCAGTACGGGCAGGGGTCGGTCATCCTGTACATCAACTCGGGCAACGCGCGCGACTACGCGTACGGGCAGCACGGCGTGCTGGGATGGACGATCGAACTCGCGGGCAACAGCTTCATGCCGCCGCAGGCGGAGATCCTGCCGATCGCCGAGGAGGCGTTCGAGGGGATCAAGGCGCTCGCCGGGTACTTCGCGTCGCCGCTGAGCATCGCCGTGACCGGCGGCGCTCCCGCCTTTGTCGCGCCGAACCAGGCCACGAACATCCCGATCACGATCACCAACACGAGCGGCACGTACGAGCCCGGGACCGCCAAGCTCTACACGAGAGTTGGAACGAGCGGGCCCTTCACGGCGAGTTCGCTGACGCCGCTCGGAGGCGTCAACTTCCAGGGCTCGCTCCCCGGCGCGCCGTGCGGCTCGGCCGTTCAGTTCTACATCGAGGCCTCGACCACGCAGTCGGTGGTCGTCACGCACCCCGACGCAGGTGTGGCCGGACCACTCTCGACGACGGCGATGTCGCAGGTCGTCGTCTTCACCGACAACTTCGAGTCGAACCTGGGCTGGACCGTGCAGAACCACACGAGCCTCACTTCCGGCGCATGGGTCCGCGTCGACCCGATCGGCACGATGAACGGGTCCGTCCCCGCCCAGCCCGAGGACGACTACACGCCCAACCCCGGCGTCAACTGCTACGTGACCGGCCAGGGCGTCGTCGGCGGCGCCCTCGGGGCCGCGGACGTCGACGGCGGGCCCACCTGGCTCATCTCTCCCACGATCGATCTCTCCGGCGCCACCGGCGCGGCGGTCCAGTACGCGCGCTGGCTGTACAACGATGACGGCGACGACCTGATGACGATTGATGTCTCCAACAACAACGGGACGACATGGGTGCCGGCGGGCAACACGGGCAACACGTCCGGGTGGAAAGTGGCGACGCTGAACATCCACGACTTCGTCCCATTGACGGCGCAGGTGCGCCTGAGGATCGGGGTGGCCGACCAGCCGAACAACTCGATCACCGAGGGCGCCATTGACGACCTCCAGATCGTCAAGCTCGAGTGCCCGGCCACGTGCTATCCCGATTGCAACGGGGACGGCCTGCTCAATCTCGCCGACTTTGGCTGCTTCCAGACGAACTTCGCCACGGGCAACGCCTACGCAGATTGCAACGGCGACACGATGCTCAACCTCGCCGACTTCGGGTGCTTCCAGACGAAGTTCGCGGTCGGGTGCCCGTAGCGGCACGGGTCAGGGCTGGATCGTCCGCAGCGTCCCGCCGGCGGCGCGTTCGAGCTCGATGAGCCCCAGCACGTAGGCCTCCTCGAGGTCGGCCGCCATCAGCCGGGCCTCGAGGTGGTCCGCGGCCGCGCTCAGTTCCGCAGCCCGGTCCGCCTCGCCGGACTCGCCGAGCATCCGGACCAGGATTTCGTTGCGTACGGAAAGCTCCAGAGTCTCATCGCGGAAGAGTTCCCACGCCCGACGGCCTGCGTCGGCCTGCTGCCAGGCGACACGGACCTCGCGCAGGGCCGCCTCCGCCACGCGCTGGGCCTCGAACTGTGCCCGGCGCGCGCCCGCGGCGGCCCGCGCCTGCCCGGCGCGTCCGCTATCGAACACCGGCAACTCGACTTCAATCTGCGGGCCGGCCATCCGACCGCCGCCCATCTCGCGCTGGATCATTCCGCCCGCGGCAACCTCGGGGAGCCGGTCGACACCCGCGACTCGAAGTTCCTCCCGCGCGGCGTAGGCCTCCTCCACGGCCATCGCGATATCGAGCCGCTGACGGAACGCCAGCGTCTGGGCCTCGTCCTCCGTGATCCCCTTCGACACAACTCCGGGGGCGGGCTCCGCCGCGATCCAGTCGGCGCTCGACCCCGCGCGTCCGATGAGTTCGAGCAGCTCGCGCTTCGCGCTGGCAAGAACCACGTCTCTCTTGATCTGCTCGGCGCGAGCCTTGAGCAGCGGGAGGCGGGCCCGATTGAGATCGAGTTCGGAGCCTTCGCCGGCGCCGACCCGCGCCGCCGTGAGCCGATCAACGCCTTCGTAGGCCCCGACGAGTTCGTCCGCCAGCGCGGCGGCCCGCTGAGCAAACACGACGCGCGCGTGCGCCGAGCGGACCCGCTGAACGAGCGTGAGGGCCCTGTCGCTGACGGCCAGGACCTGTGCCTCCAGTCGCGCCTCGGCGCCCCGCATCCGCGCCGGGCGGCGTATCAGCGCCGTGAACTGCTGCATGACACCGACACCGACCGATGTGCCCGGTGCATTTCCGATCGGAAACCCGACCGACGCGGCGAGCATCGGGTTGGGCAGGTAGCCGGCCTCGACGAGATCGGCCCTTGCCGCGCCGATGGTCTCCAGATCCGCGCGGACCGCGCGGTTGGCGACGAGCGCCAGCGCGACGGCGGTCTCCGCGTCGAGCGGCGCGGCGCCGTCCCACGACGACGCCCGATCGGCCCACGGCTCGGACCAGGCCGGCGTCGTCCCGGCCCGCTGGCCCACCAGGTCCGCGGCGCGCGCGACGTCCGCCGCGGGATCGAGCGAGGCGCACCCGGGCAGCACGCCGGTGAGGCCGATCACGACGAGAGCGATTGGAACATGGAGTGATCGATGCATGGCCGGGCTCACTTCGTGTTCACGAACATCCCCGTCGCGTTGATGATGAACACGCCCGACGCATCCACTTGCGCGACCGTTCCGACCACGGTCACATCCGCGAGCGGCTTCAGGCCGCGCACTCCTTTGATGTCGGACTTGATGAGCCTGCCGTCCGCGTCGACGATCTGGATGGTGGCCGAGTTGGTCCGCAGGTTGTCGCGGGGCTCGCAGCAGTAATCCCATGGGGTCGGGCAGTGGTCTTCGTCACCCATGTCGGCGCAGCTCTTGACCCCCGTATCGACGAGCGTGAAGACGGCTCGCCCCTTGGCGAAGGGCTCCTCGGCCCCGCCGATCCGGCCGTGGAGCACGACCGTCGAGCCCTGCACCGCACTTTGTTTGGCCTCGTGCAGGTTCATGGCGTCGACCGGAGCCGCGGCGAGGAACAGCCCTGCCGGAAGCGCGGCCGTGGCCACGGGTGTTGCCGGCTCTTTCCCGCAGCCGGCAACGTTGCCGAGCATGAGGGCCGTGGAGACGATCACGGAGGCGATGAGCGAATGGTGGAGCATGTGCGGTCCTTTCAGAGTGCTTTCAGAGATTCTGGGATCGGGAGACGGAGGGCCCGCCAGGCGGGCGGGAGCGCCCCCACCAGCCCGAGGACGAGGCCGGCCAACAGGCCCAGGACGATGACCGGTGCGTCCACCCACAGGCCGAACGCGCCCATGGAGAATCGGACGGACACGCGGTCGAGCAGGACGATGCCGACGAACGAGGCGATCAGAGCGCCCGCCGCGGTCGCGAGCACGGACTCCTGAACCAGGCTGATGACGATCGCGGACCGGCGGTAGCCGAGGCACTGGAGCATGCCGAGTTCGCGCACGCGGGACGCGAACGCCGCGTACATCGTGTTGAGCCCGCCGAACAGCCCGCCCAGCCCGATGAGCATCGCGGTGATCCAGGCGACGACCTGCATGGGGCGGAAGAACGCCGCGAGCTTGGAGTAGTACTCCGTCTCGGTCATGGCCACGAGCTCGAGGTCGAGCCGCTGCTTGCAGAATGCGTCGATGTCCGCGAACTCCGCGGTGTCCAGAGTGACGACGACGGCGGAGTCGGTGGTCCGCTGATTGATGAGTTTGAGGTCGTACAACGGCGCCCAGGCCTCGGCCTCCATCACGGTCCCGGGAGCGACAAACCGGCCGACAATCGGCCATGCCCGGTCGTCGATCCAGATCGACCGCCCGACGGCGAGAGCCTCATCGGAAACGCCGAGGCGGGCGCCGACCAGGGCGCCGAGCATGACCTCTTCCTGACCCGATTGCGGCATCCGTCCCTCGACGATCTGAACCTGCGAGTGCACCATCATGGCCTGCGGCGTGATGCCGCGCACCATGACGAGGTTGCCCTCGCCGCCCTGCGTGGTGCGCAGGACCATGTCGATATGCACCTCGGCGGAGGCGGCGACGACGCCGAGCTTCGTTTCAAGGCCGTCGATCGCCGCCGAAACGAGCGAGGCGACGCCGGCGCCGATCTCGCTGCGCTGGGTGCTCTCTTCGCTGCCCGCCCCGAGGATGATGACATTGCGCTCCGACCCGCTGCCCTTGAGACTCCGGTCCATGCCGCGGACGAATGATCCGGCGGCGATGACCAGCAGGACGACCACGGCGCTGCCAAGGACGCTCAGCGCGAGGCGGAGGCGCGACCTGCCGAGGTTGCGAACACCGTAGTCGATGGGGAGCAGTTTCGACATGACTTGGATACTCAAACGGCCCTGAAGCACGCGGCGATCTCGCGCCGTGAGGCCTGCCATGCCGGAATCAGCCCGGCGAGCACGCCCAGGCCGGCCGACAGGACAAGTCCGATGACCACGACGCCCGCATCAGCGGAAACGCCCAGACTCACACCGTCCATCGACATCGTGAACCGGCCCCACGTGAGCGCGACGACGGCGGCGATCGTCCCCACCACTCCGCCGGCCAGGCTGAGCAGCAACCCTTCGCCGATGATCAGGCGGGCGATCAGGCCGGACCGGAAGCCGAGCGTCTGGAGGATCGCGTGCTCCTTGATCCGGTCCTGCACCGACAGCACGATCGCGTTGCCGACGAGGGCCAGCACCGCCGCGAGGCTCGCCCATCCGAGCCACCGGGTGAACCCGACCAGTTCAACGATGTCCTTCGCGGCGCGGGCCACGAACGCGGTCTCGGGCTGCGTGTACGTCGGCTCCGGGTCCGCACGGAACTGGTCGTCGATGGCCGCCGCGACCTCTTCCATCCGCTGCGGGTCGTCGACCTTCACGTTGAACTGGGTGACGATGCCGTCGCCTGTTTTGACCACGGCCCGCTGCAGGAACGGCAGGTGCACGTACCCGACGTTCTGGTCCTGGGGCTCGTCCGAGCGGATGATCCCCGCGACGTAGACCCGCAGGCCCGCCGCGTCCAGGCTGTCCCCGACCCTGGTGCCGCGCCGAAGGGCCAGCGTTTCGCCGATCAGCGCCGCGTCGGTGCGCGTGTACCAGTCCGCGACGGAGCCCGAGAGGACCGTGAATCGTTCCGCCATCACCGAGAAATCATCCGCCGGCACGCCGCGGAAGGTCACGACGTCGAGGCTCGCGCGGCAGTTGTTCACGACGATCCGCATGGGGATGATCTCGCGGACGCCGGGGACCTTCGCGATGCGTTCGCGGTAGTACTCGGGAAGCCGGCTGGCGAAGGGGCAGTAGCGGTTCTCGCGGTAGACGACGAGCGTGGTGTCGCCGCTGCGGGCGCGCGTTCCTTCATCCACGCCGCGCTGCAGGGCCTGCACCGCGCAGAACAGGAACATGGCGATCGCCACGCCCATGACCGTCAGGAGGCTGCGCGTGCGGTGGCGCGTGACCTGCTTGGCGACGAGAGGGATGTATCTCGGTGACAGCATGAGGGTTCCTCAGTGGGCGTGAGCCGCGGCTTCCAGCAGCTTGCCCTTGTCCAGGTGCAGCACACGGCTCGCGTTCGCGGCGGTCTTCGGGTCGTGCGTGACCATGATGAGTGTCTTGCCGTGCTCGCGATTGAGCCGAGTGAGCACGTCCATGATGGCGTGGGCGGCGGCCGCGTCGAGGTCGCCCGTGGGCTCGTCGGCGACGAGGATCTTCGGATCGGTGACGATCGCGCGCGCGATCGCCACGCGCTGCTCCTGCCCGCCGGACAGCTGACGCGGGTAGTGATCGTGCCGGTCGGTCAGACCGACAAGCTGGAGCGCGAGGGCGACGCGTTCGTGACGCGCGGCCTTGGGAATGTCGTGCAGGAGGAGCGGGAGTTCGATGTTCTCGTACGCGGTCAGGACGGGCACGAGGTTGTAGAGCTGGAAGATGTACCCGACGTACTCCGCGCGCCAGTCGGCGAGCGCCGAGCGCGACAGCCCGGAGATGTCGAGCCCGTCGATCGTCAAAGTCCCGCCCGACGGCCGGTCGATGCCCGCGATGAGGTTGAGCAGCGTGGTCTTCCCGCTGCCCGAAGGGCCCATGAGGGCGACGAACTCGCCCGCTTCGACGTCGAGGTCGAGTTCCGACAGCGGGGTGATGGTCACCTCGCCCTTCTGGTAGGACCGGGTCAGGCCCCGGCATTCGATCAAGCTCATGGCGTCCCTCCTGTCGCGCTGTCTTCGATGACCCGGATCCGCTTGCCTTCCCGCAGGCCCGGAGGGTTGCCGGTGATCAGCCGGTCGCCGGGGCGCAACCCGTCGACCACCTCGACCCATCCGTCGCTGCGCGCCCCGCCGACCACGAGGTGTCGCATCGACGCGCTCATGGTGGACTGATCCACGACCCAGGCCTGCGCATGCGTCCCCGACATGGACGAGAGCGCCTCCGCGGGCGCGTAGACGCGCTGGGCCTCGCCCCCCGATCCGCCCGTCGCCCCGAAGATCCGGACGCGCGCGAGCATCTCGGGGCGCAGCCGCTGGTTCGGGCTCTCGATGTCAACCTTGACCTGCACCGTGTTCTTCTGGATGTCCGCCTCGTGCACAAGCCGTGCGACGCGGCCGCGGAACATCTCGTCGGGGGCCGCCTCCGTTGAGACTTCCGCGGTCTGCCCGACGCCGACCTTGGCCGCATCGACCAGTGGGATGTCCACGCGGACCTGAAGCCGGGCCGGGTCGTACAGCCGGAGGGCCAGGGCGGAGTCCATCTCGTTGCCGCCGAGCATGAGCCGGCTGCCGGGCTCGATCAGCCGGGTCAGCACGATGCCCTGGGCGGGCGACCGAATCTCCATGCGTTCCAGGCGCAGACTTGCCTCGTCGCGAGCGACCTGCGCATTCCGATGGGCGGCCTCCGCCTTCTGCACACCCGCGCGGGCCGCGGCCAGAGCCAGCCTTTCCATCACTCGGAGGCGGAACCGCTCGCGTGCCGCGACCAACTCCGCGCGGTGGTGGTCCACCTCGGACTCCAGCTTCTGCCGTTCGGCGGTCGCGGCGGCGTGCGCGGCTTGTTGCTGGCGCCGACGCAGTTGGAGCCGCGCGAACTCACCGGAGGACACGGCCCCCGGCTCCACGAGCGGCGCCTTGCGCTGGACTTCGTCGTTCAGCTCATCCAGCCTGGCCGCCGCGGCGGCCTCATCCGCGATGCCCTTGTCAAGCTCCGCCATGGCCTCCGCGAGGACCGCCTCGGCGACGGCGAGCTCCATGGTTCGTTCCACGGGGTTGTCCCAGTCGGTCTGCGCGGCGACGAGCATGGCGCGGGCCTCGTCGAGATCGCCCGAGCGTTCGTGCACGTCCGCCTCGGCACGGGCGAGTGAGAGCCGGGCGTCGTCGTCGATCATGCGGGCGATCACCTGGCCGGCCTCTACGGCTTCGCCTTCCAGCACCAGCACCTCGCGCACGACGCCGTCCGCGAGAGCCGACACGTTCATGGCAAACGGCGCGGCTTCGACCCACCCCGGCGCCTGCACGCTCGAGCCTGTGGCGGCGGTTCCGACGCCTGACTTGACGACGACGGGCGTCACACGCACCTCGAGAGCGGGCGTCAGAGCCCGCCGCCCCGCGTACCCGAGCAGCAGCAGAACGCCGATGATCATCGCCGCGGGGACGAGCACGCGGGTCTTCCACCGGTACGGCGGGCGCGGCACCGGGGGTGCGCCGCCCGACGATCGGGCGAGCGCGGCGAGATTGGATTCGTGGCCGGTCATTCGTGTTCCCGTGGGTGTCGCGTACCGGACGGCGCGAGGCCGATCCGATCCGGAACACCGATGAAATGGAGTTTCGACAGCGCGTGGCGCAACGGCCGGAGGGCGGCGCAGCGATCGCGCGAACGACACGGGGAACGACCGGATTCAGAGCAGGAGAGCGCAGCCGAGGCGCAGCAGCGTGTCGGGCGGCTTGCCGCCCTCACGCGGGGTGGGCAGGCCCACGACCGGAGCGACGACGCTGACGAACACATCGGGCGCGGCCGCCATGATCACCTGTGCCGGGCGGGCATCACGGACGTTGGGCGCCTGATCCGTCAGCGCCGCAATCATCGAGCAGTCGGCGCAGGATTCGCAGGAACCCTTCTTCGGGGCCTGATCGTCGGGCTCCGGAGCCTGCGATGGCTTGCAGCAGCCGGAGTGCACCGGCGGTTGCAGCAGGGCGCCGAGGTCCGCGCTCAGGTCCTGGATCGCGCTGGCGCGGCAGCAGCAGGCGAGTTGAGCGCCGACCAGGAAGGCCAGAGCAAGCAGGAGATTGAGCGGTCGAAGGGTCATCTTTGTTGGGCAGGCCCGGCGGCGGGCCTTGAACTCATCGACATTCTACCACCGGTTATTCGCGCCGGTTGATCCCTTGTACGGCGAAACCACGCCGAATGATCGCTCCGACGCCGAACACAAGGTCGGGACCGGGTTCCGTTCGGCGCGGCCGATCGACGTGGATATGGGCCTTTGACCTAGACTGACGCACCCCGGTGGGGTGGCAGAGCGGTTGAACGCGCCGGACTTGAAATCCGGTGTACCCGTCAGGGTACCGGGGGTTCGAATCCCCCCCCCACCGCTTCAGTGTCAACCGGCGCCGGCTGTTCGACGGGCCGGCTCGGCTCCCACGTCACCTTCGCCGCGCCGAGCAACGTGCCGGTCGCGGCCGCCAGGTCCACCTGCGCGATCTGATAATCAACAACGGCCTGGATCTCCGCGAGCTGCGCCTCGGCGAGGCGGGTCGCGGCGTCGAGGACATCCGTGCTGGTCGGCTCATCCTCCTTCATCAGGGTTTCGGCAAGC
>CAZMPE010000005.1:20904-23839 GCA_964567955.1 uncultured Phycisphaeraceae bacterium
GCTGGTCGACGAACCGACGTCGAACTGGCGCTGTTCCGCGGCGAGCGAGCGGGCGCTGAGCACCGCCGACTGCCGCGAGGCCAGGATGCGCTGCCAGCCTGACTCGATGCGGTCTGCGGCGTCGAGGACCTCCTGCCGGATGGTCTGACGGCGGGCGTCGAGCGTGCCGATGCGCTGCAGCCGCGTGAGGATCGCCTGGCGGAGGCGCGACTCGGGCCCCTCGTTGCCGAGCGGGATCTCGAGGTTCGCGCCGATCGACCAGTCCTCGAACCGGTTGTCGCGCAGCGAATCGAAGCTGTCGTTGGCGGTGCCGCCGAGGCCGTTGATCCGGTAGGTGGCGTCGAGACTGAGCGACGGGAGCGTCTGGTTCCGGCTGCGGTCGATGTTCGCCGCGTCCGCGAGCAGGCGCAGCTCGATCTCGAGCAGTTCCATCCGGCCGGCTATCGCGGTGTTCACAATCTCCTCGGCATCGAAGAGGTACTCGACGGGATCGGGCTCGGTCGCGGGGATGACGGCCGACCTGGTCCCTACGTCGAGCCCGGGCAGGTTGACGACCCGCTTGAGCTCGCGCTGGCGGGACAGCACGGTGTTCTGCGCGACGATGATGGCTTCGAGCCGGTCGGCGACCCCGGCCTGCGCACGGACCACCTCGATCTCCGCCGTACGGCCGGCCCGCACCTGGCGTTCCGCGCGCTCGAGCTGGACCTGGGCCAGCTCGTACTGCTGCTGGCGCACGTCGAGATCGCGCCGAGCCCGATAGAGCTGCCAGTATGCCCGGTCGACGAGCGTCAGCTGGCGGATGACCTCTCCCTTGGTCTGCGACTCGCTGATCTGCCGGTTGTACGAGGCGATGCGGATTCCCGTCGCGTTCACGCGCCGACCGGCGTCGCGCAGCAGGGGGTGGCTGAGCGAGAACTCCAGGTCCGACGTGTACGCCGGGTTGAGCGTCGCGAACTGGTTGCTGGTCTTGTTGCGCGTGATGGGCAGCGAGACCGTGGCCGTGCCGCCTGTCCGCAGCGGGATCCGCACACCGGGCTCCAGACGCGCGAACTCCGATTTCGCGCTCTCGAGGTCCGACGCCGTCGGGGAATCGGTCTCCGACCAGAGCGCCCGCGTCGTGAACGCCGCCTCGAACGCCGCTTCTTCCTCCGTGATCCGCTCCGCCGCGATGGTGGGAGACACCAGCGAAACTTTCAGGTCGAGATTGTTGGTCAGGGCGGACGCGCGGCAGTCCTCGAGCGAGAGATCGACCTTTTCCATCGCCTCGAATCGCCGCCGGGCCTCGGCGCCGGGATCGGGGGCCGCGGGCGCGGACTCACCGGGCTTGGGCGGGGGCGGCGCGGGCTTCGCGTACCGCTCCATGCGCATCGAATCCACCTGGCGCAGCCGCTCGACGGGCACGCGGTCACCGAGGTCGCGGTTGTCGGGGAAGAGCGGGTTGGCGCAACCAGGGAGAATCGCCGCGGCGGCGATCAGTGCCGCGGGAGTGAACCGGCGCGTTCGCGTGACGAGCGTTTTCATGAGTGGCCCTGATGCAAGAGTGCGGCGGGCGCGCGGTCGGGCGCGCGGAGTGTCCTTGGGGACGGCGGCGCGGCTGTTGCGGGCGTCACCGGCGCCGATCATTCGTGCCTCAGCGCGTCGATGGGGTCGAGGCGTGCGGCCTTGATGGCCGGGAACATGCCGAAGACGATGCCGGTGGCGGCGGAGAAGCCGACGGCCATGACAACCGCCCAGAGCGGGATCGCGGTGTTTTTGAGCGCGTCGATCTGGCTCATCCCGGTGACGGCCGCCTGTGCGACAAGAAGCCCGACGGCGCCCCCGACGATGCAGAGCGCGACGGCCTCGACGAGGAACTGCATGAGCACGACGGCGGGCTTGGCGCCGACCGCCTTGCGCAGCCCGATCTCGCGGGTGCGCTCGCTGACCGAGACGAGCATGATGTTCATGATGCCGACGCCGCCGACGACGAGCGAGATGGCGACGATGCCGCCGGCGACGGCCGTGATGGCCCCCGCCACCTTGTTGAACTGCTCGATGATCTGCTGAAGGACTTCGACATCGAACGTGTCCTCGTCCTCCGGCTTCATCTGGCGCATCTTGCGGAGGATGAACTTGATCTCGGCGACGGCGTCCTCGGCCTTGTCGGGCGACTTGAGCTGCGCGACGGCGTAGTTGATCCAGCCGTTGGGGTTCATCGACATGGCGACGCTGGCGGGCACGTAGACCTCGCTGCGGGACTGATTCCCGCCGAACATCGGCCCGAGCGTCTTGGTCTCGACGACGCCGACGACGAGGAACCTCCGCCCGCGGATCGTGACAATCTCGTTGAGCGGGACCTTCTCGAGGTTGAACTCCTCGATCGCCTTGTCGTTGATCAGGCAGACCTGGAGTTGCTCCTCGTCGTCGATCCGGCTGAAGGGGCGGCCCTCGGTGACCAGCCGGTCCTCGATCTCGTGCCATGTCGGCCAGATACCCCAGCAGCTCACGTCGGTCTTGGTCAGCTCGCCGATCTGCACCTCGCCGGCCACCCGCACCATCGGCGTGATGATGTCGATCGACTCGGCGTTCTTCAGGATGCCCTCGATCTCGTGCTTCTTCAGGTCGTAGTACTGCCACGGAACGAGGCCCCACTTGCTGCGCGGCACTCGCCCGTCGATGAAGACCTTCTTGGCGCCGAACGTCTCGAACTCGTTGAGCACGTAGTGCTTCATCCCGTCCGTCGCGGCGACCACCGCGACCACCGCCGCGACGCCGATGATGATGCCCAGCGTGGTGAGCATCGACCGGATCTTGTTGGCCCAGATCTGGCCGATGGCGAGGAAGACGGTCTGGAAGAGAACGCGCAGGAAGATCATGGCAGGCTCCCCGCGCCGGCCGGCGCGCGCTCGGCGGATGAATCACCGTCTGTCAGCGCGGCGCTCCGGGCCGCCGCTAG
>CAZMPE010000006.1:0-5100 GCA_964567955.1 uncultured Phycisphaeraceae bacterium
GTCGTCACCTGGTCCGCCTCGGCGTTGAAGTTCGTCAAGATGCGATGACGCAGCACGGGCTTGGCCACCTGGCGCACGTGCTCCGGTGTCACATGGTGCGACCCGGACAGGATCGCCTTCGCCTTGGCCGCCAGGATCATGTACTCGCTCGCCCGCGGGCCCGCGCCCCAGGACACGTAATCGGTGACGATCCGCGGACGGGTCAGCCCGCCGTCCATCTGCTCCTTGACCCGTGTCGCGCGCACCAGGCGGAGCGCGTACCGGATCACGTGGTCCGCCGCCGGCGCCTGGCGGACCAGCTCCTGAACGCGCCCGATGTCCATGTTGTTCAGCACGGCGTGGATCGACGCGTCGCGCTGGCCCGTCGAACGCTTCACGATCTCCAGCTCCTGGTCCGCGTCCGGGTAGCTGATCTGGATCATGAACATGAACCGGTCGAGCTGCGCCTCGGGCAGCGGGTAGGTCCCCTCCTGCTCGATCGGGTTCTGCGTCGCCAGAACGAAGAACGGCGCCGGCAGATGGTGCTGCACGCCCCCCACCGTCACGTGGCGCTCCTGCATGGCCTCGAGCAGCGCCGCCTGCGTCTTCGGCGGCGTCCGGTTGATCTCGTCCGCCAGGATCACGTTGGCGAAGATCGGGCCCTTGACGAACCGCAGCTCGCGCCCGCCCGTCGCCTTGTCCTCCTCGATCACTTCCGTGCCCGTGATGTCGCTGGGCATCAGGTCCGGCGTGAACTGGATCCGGCTGAACCCCAGCGACAGCGTCCGCGAGATCGTCGAGATCAGCAGCGTCTTGGCCAGGCCGGGCACGCCCACCACCAGCCCGTGCCCGCGGCAGAAGATGCACATCAACATCTGCTCCACCACCTCGTCCTGCCCCACGATGACCTTGTGGATCTCCGTGCACAGGCGGTCGTAGGCCGACCGCACCTCGGCGACGGCCTTCTCCGGGTCGATCGCGGTCATGGCGCTGGCGGCGGAAGCGAGCGGGTCGGGCATGGGTCCATCCTCCCGAGGGTGTTGGGGCTCTGTGCCATGGTAGCGTCGGGCGGCCGATGGCCCCGGACGCACAGTTCCTCCAAAAAAAATCCGACCGCGTCGGATATTCTCCGATCGCGGCCGGTCGCGGAGATTGTCTGATGTTTCTTAGCCCGGAAACCAAGATGCGTTACGGGCGACCTCCCGTCATCTTTTCGATCGCCGCGGCGAGTTTTTCCAGACGGGTGTCCAGTTCGCTCAGGCGGGCGTCCAGTTTCTCGAGACGCTCGTTGAGTTCCTTGAAACGCGTGTTGCCCGGGGCGGTAAACCACTCCATCTGGTTGGGCTGGCGCTCCAGGAACAGCCCCAGGTCGCCGCCCTCCCGTCCCATCTGCTCACGCCAGCGGAGCGCTTCCTTCATGGCCTGCTCGGCCTTCTTGCGCGCCTCCTCGGCATGCTCGCCCCAGGCCAACGCCGCGCCTTCGTCCGGCGGCATGGGCGCCTCCATGTAGGTGATGCCCAGTTTGTTCGCGTTGAACTCGGTCAGCTTGACCTTGAGCTTCTCTTTCGCGTCGCCGCGCAGCACGACGAACTCGATCCCATCGCCCGGCTCCTTCTTCCGGAGCACTTCGCGCAGGGTCATGGGCGTGATCGGGTGCTGCCCGTCGATCGACACGACAACGTCCCCGGTCTTCACACCGGCCTTCTCGGCCGGCAGCCCCTCGATCACCTTGTCGATCAGGATCCCCGTGCCGTGCTCGATCCCGAGCTTCTTGCACAGTTCCTCGCCGGGCTCGCTCAGGTTGACGCCCACCATCACCTTCGGCGGCGGCGGGGGCGGCTCGCCCTTCGGCAGCGGCGGCGCGGGGGGCTGCCCCGGCTGCGGCATCGTGAACTTGAAGACGCCTTCCTCAAACCCCGGCAGGCCCTTGCCCTCCCCGAAGCCGCGAAGTTGCAGCGCGCCCGGGAGGGCCTGCTCGGCCGTCGGTGTCCGGATTGTCCGGGCTACCTTGCCGTTCTCGTCGAGCAGTTCGATGGTGTCGCCGTGCCGGCGGATCCGATCGGCCGGGATCTCCTTCCCGTTCATCTTCGCGAACACCTTGCCGTCCACGATCTTGATCTCGGTGGTTGTTCCACCGTCCGACTCGGTCACGATGACCGTCGACTTGGCGCCGGGCTTGGCCGGCTGCGTGTGCATCGGCGTCCCGAAGTCGCCCTGGACCTTCCCGCCGCCCGACTCCTGGGCCAGCGCTCCCGCGCCGATCGCAAGCGTCGCCGCGGCGGACATCGCCAACATCGCTTTGTTCATTCTCTCGTTCATGATTCGTTCCCTGTCAATGTCGCACGCCGCACCCGGTCGTGCATGATGAGTGTTGAAAATGCCGTTCAGGCGGGCCCGGTACCCGGACGAACCGCCTTCACACGGACCTTCGGCCCATAGAACGACGCGCCGCCACCCTGGCCACGTGCTCCGCTCGGCCAGGGGGCTCGCTCGATCCTGATCTCGCGCGGGGCCCGCTCGAACAGCTCGGCGCCGCCGCCTTCCCGCTCGAGGAAGTAGGCACGCGGGCCGGCGTCGCGGTGGCCCGCGTCGCCGCGCGGACCGCGGATGAAGACGTCCCGATCATGCCCGTCGTCGTGGGCGCGCGGAGGCTGCGGCGGCCGGGGAGCGCGCGGAGGAGGAGGCTGCCCCGCGCCGCCGCCCCGGAACTCGCGCCGGATCTGGATTTTGCGCTCGCCGACGTCGGCTTTCGGAGCGCCCCGCTCGAACGGTCGGCCGCACTCGTGGCAGGCGCCGTGCTTCGCTTCGCCGCGGGGCGGCTTCAGCTCCAGCCGCTTCTCGATCTGGCGCTCCATCTTCGGAGCTGGTCCGTCCTCATCCATGCGGAAGACGTGCACCTGCGGGCCGCCGCGCCGGACTTCGCGCTCGAGCTTGAAGACCCGCGCGCCGGGGCCGCCGCCTTCGCGCTCCCACTCAAGGAGTCGCGCGCCGGCCTCGGGCCCGCCCTCGCGCCTGAAGACGTGCGCCTCAGGTCCGCCGCTCTCGCGCTCGAGCTTCAGCACGCGTTGCTTGGGCTGCGCCCGCTCGATGCGAATCTCGTGCTCCTTGTTCCGCTCCTCGTGGCGACCGGCGGTCTGGGCGTTCGCCCCCGCCGCGAACACCGCGACCGCCAACGCCGTCAGGCCTGTCCTCTTCATCCACATGGCCAGGACTCCTATCGCAAGAGTGATCAATGTGCGCCGTTCGGACGCACCGGAACCAACTCGATCAGCAGCGGGGTCACGCCCCCGAGTTCATCGGATGTGGGCCGGAACAACTGGTTGACCCGCGCCCGCTCGACGATCTGCCGCACATACAGAACCTCGTACCCCGACCCGTCCGCCAGCGGGCGCGTCTCCAGCAGCACCTTCGAGGGCATCTCCCCCACCACCATCCCGGACTTCTGACCCTTGTCCAAATACATCTTCAGCGCATCGTCCGCCGTCGAGGCCGCGGGGCCGACCGCCCCGATCCCCGCCACATTCGGCCCGCCCGTCTCCGACCGCAGCCCCGTCCCCCACGCCAGCGCGACCGCGGCGGCGGCGGCCCAGCCGCCCCACATCCGGATCAGCGCGAACCGCTCCCGCAGCCGGCCCGCCAGGTGCTCGTCGACCGGCGCCTCGACGGTGTCGGCGACCGCGATCGCCCGACCGACCGCGGATGACAGCTCCGCGCCGTCGCGCTGCAGTTCGGCCAGCTCGCGCCACAAGGTCGGGTCGGCCTCCGCCATCGCGCGGAAGGCCGTCCAATCCTCCGGAGAGGCCTCGCCGTCCGCCACGCGCCCGAGCAGGATGTCCCGTTCGATCTCGTTCATGATTCAGCCCTGTCCGTTCCCGCCGCGCTCCTCGGCTCCGCCAGCTCGCGCAGCATCCGGCGCCCCCGTGCGATCCGCGTCTCGATCGTGGTCTCCGGCAGCCCGAGCAACTCGCCGATCTGGCGGTAGCTCATCCCCCGCACGCTCCGCAGCAGCAGCGGCTCGCGGTACCCGTCGGGCAGGCCCGTCGCCAGCTCGAGGATCCGCGCGGAGTCCTCCGATCGCGACGCGCCCTCGTCCTGCACCGACACCAGGCCGTCCACCGTCTCCGGCGCGACCAGCCGCACACGACGCCGGCGCTCGCTCCGGCCCGACGCCCGCGCCGCGTTGATCGCCACCGTCCGCAGCCAGGGCTTGAGCATCGCCTCGTCGCGAAGCTTCCCGATCGTCCGCACGAAGCTCATGGCCACGTCCTGCAAGAGGTCCTCCAGTTCCGCTCCCGCCGGCTTGTGCGCCAACAGGATCGCCGCCACCCACCGCCGGTGGCCCTGCCAGAGCCGCTGAACCGCGTCGCGATCTCCCCGCACGGCGGCGGAGATCAGCGTCCGTTCCTCGTGCGCCTGATCCAAGGTCACGACGTTCTCCGCGATACTGACCACTGGGATGCGCCGGGATGCACGATCCGGCGAGTTCCGGCACCTTTTCTTCCCCGGCGCGTGCGCCCCGGGCCGCAAAGGACTGACGCCCGGCGCGGTCGCCGCGTTCGCGCAGCGGCTATTCTCCCGGGCGAACCGGCCGTTCCGCACCGAACAAAGACCGCCCCCGAGACCATGCCAGACTCCTCGATCATCCGAAGCGATCAGTCTCGGCTCGCCGACGCCCGTTCCATGTCATTCGGCGAGCACCTCGAAGAGTTGCGCAAACGCGTGATCATGGCGATGGTCGGGATCCTGCCGATCTTCATCGCGGCGGTCGCCGGCGGGCAGTGGCTCCTGGCCGTCCTGCTCGACCCCGCGCAGCAGCAGCTGCGCCGCGCGGGGCTCCCCGCGACGCTCCTGGTCACCGGGCCGCTCGAGAGCTTCTCCGCTTATTTCCGTGTCGCGTTCGTGGTCACGCTGCTGATCGGTCTTCCCTGGGTCATCTACCAGATCTGGCTCTTCGTCGCCCCGGGCCTGTACGCGCACGAGCGCCGCTTCGCCCACCTCATCCTGCCGATGAGCATCCTGCTCTCGACCCTGGGCATCCTCTTCCTGTACTTCGTCATGCTCCCGGCGATGCTCGCCTTCCTCATCGACTTCGGCGCCTCGATCTACAAACCCGAGATCAAG
>CAZMPE010000006.1:5110-9513 GCA_964567955.1 uncultured Phycisphaeraceae bacterium
GCCCCGGTTCCCGCGGGCGTCGTGCTCGCCCCGCTCGCGCCCGTCCTGGAGGTCGACCCCGTCGACCCGCCGCTCGGTTCCGTCTGGATCAACCGCACCATCAAGGAATGGCGCGTCGCGATGCCCGGGCCCGAGGGCTCGATCGAGATCCTCGGCACCCCGCTCGTCCAGAGCACCGGCATCTCCCAGCAGTTCCGCGTCAGCGAGTACATCGGCCTGGTCTTCATCATGGGCCTGTCGTTCGCCGTCGGGTTCCAGACCCCCGTCGTCGTCCTGCTGCTCGGGTGGGTCGGGCTCGTGGACCGCAAGTTCCTCGCGCGCAACCGCAAGTACGCCCTCTTCATCTGCGCGATCGCCGCGGCGATCCTGACGCCCTCCCCCGACCCCTTCTCGATGATCATCCTCGCGGCCCCGCTCTACATGCTCTACGAACTCGGCATGATCCTGCTGCGCGTCCTGCCCGCGGGGCGCGTCGCCCGCGGCTTCACCTGGGCCGGCAAGCGCTACGGCGTCTCGCAGGAGCCGGCCGCCGGCGAGCCCCCCACCGCCGGGGACGAGTGACATGACCGGTTTCCTCGGCGCCATCCGGCGGCTGCTCGCTCGTACCCCCGAGCCGGCCGACGCCACGCCGACCGACACGGAGATGATGCGCCGCGCCCTCGAACTCGCGCGATCTGCAAAGGAAATCGGAGAGGTCCCCGTCGGCGCCGTCGTCTACGAGACCGACACCGGACGAATCCTCGGCGAGGGCTTCAACACCCGCGAGAAGGACCACGACCCCGCCGCGCACGCCGAACTCACCGCGATCCGCGCGGCGTGCGCCGCCCTGGGGGACTGGCGGCTCAACACCTGCACGCTCGGGGTCACGCTCGAGCCCTGCGCGATGTGCGCCGGGCTCATCGTCAATGCGCGGGTCGGTCGCCTGGTCTACGGCGCCGACGACCCCAAGGCCGGCGCCGCCCATTCGCTCTACCAGCTCACCGCCGACCCGCGACTCAACCACCGGGTCCGGCCGGTCCGCGGCGTGCTCGCCACCGAGTCGTCCGAACTGCTCCGCTCGTTCTTCCGCGGGCTGCGGTCACGCCCGCCGGTATGATCGGCCATGCCCGAACTCCCCGAGGTCGAGCACCTTCGGCGCACACTCGCCCGTGCCCTGCGCGCCCGGCGCGTGACGAGCGCGGCCCTTCACCGCGACGACGTCTGCGAAACCGACCACGGTCGCGCGCCGACGGCGCCCGACCTGCTCGTCGGCGGGTTGTTCGAATCGGCTCTCCGGCGCGGCAAGCACCTGGCCATCACGGTCGAGGACGGGCGCGTTCTGTGTGTCCACCTCGGCATGTCGGGCCAGCTCCTCCTGGTCCGCGATGGCCGGACTCCCGCGCGCGCCGACCACATCCACGCCTCCTGGACGCTCGATGACGGCTCCCGCCTCCTCTTCCGGGATCCCCGCCGGTTTGGGGGGCTGAGGACCTTCGCCGACCTCGAAGGCGTACGGGTCGCCATCTGGTCCCGACTCGGACCGGACGCGTGGACGATCCAGGGGCCGGTTCTGCGGGCGAGACTCGGCAACTCGCGCCGCTGCATCAAGGCCGCCCTGCTCGACCAGGCCGTCCTCGCCGGCGTCGGGAACATCTACGCTGATGAGGCCCTGTTCATGGCCAGCCTCAACCCCCGCCGGTTGGCCCGGAGCCTGACCCCGGCCGATTGCGACCGGCTCGCCGATGCCTTGCGGGAGACCCTGACCGCAGCCGTCCAAGCCCGCGGATCGACCCTCCGCGACTACGTCGACTCGGAGGGCCGTCCCGGTACCGCCCAGGTGCTCCACAAGGTCTACGGAAGGGCCGGTCAGCCGTGCCCCCGTTGCTCCCGCACCCTCCGTGCAATCGACCTCGGACAGCGGACGACGGTCTATTGCACACGCTGTCAGGGAGGCCGCCGGCGACCCCGTTATCCACAACCCCCTCGGGCTTCCTCCCGGCCGGCCGCCGCTCACGCCGGATGACAGGCCCCGCGTTCGCGCCTGTCTTTGTTCTTATAGAGAGAGAGTCAGGAAGAAGTAATTAAGAGCCCTTGCGCTTTGTGGACGGCCAACCGCGAGCGCCATAAGCCACAGCAGAAGAGAGACTTAGAACGCCGACATCAACCGCACAACCTGTCGATTGTCTGTCGGTGGCGCTCGGCGGTACATCGGTCCAACGACGCCGTTCAACCCGGGCGGGATCAACCGCCCTTCAACCCGCTCTGATCACCGACCACAAGCGCGCGCTTATCCACCGTTCATCCAGAGGCAAGATACTGACCCGCCCGAATCTGGCCAAACGACTCCGGATGCCCATCAGATTGAGGCGTAGGTTAGTGCCACCACTATGACTTGGGGCGGCGCAGACGGTCGCCCAGGGAAACGACCACCGAGTCGAACTCGGCGTCCTTCCGCCGGCGTGCCGCGACGGTCTTGATCGCGTGCATGACGGTCGTGTGATCGCGACCGCCAAAGTACCCGCCGATCTCTTCCAATGAGTGGCGGGTGTTCTCCCGGGCCAGGTACATGCAGACCTGCCGCGGCAGGGTGACCGACCGGTGTCGGCGTTTGGACTGGAGGTCGGTCAGCCGCACCCCGTAGAACTCCGTGACCGTCCCGATCACCGTCTGGATCGTCGGGTCGTTACTGGTACGCGAGACCGGGTCGCCCACCGCCAACTGGGCCATCCGCAGGTCGATGGGCTGACCCTCGACCATCGATTGCACCTGCATCTTGGTGATCGCTCCCTCAAGCTCCCGGATGTTCGAATCGATCCGCGTCGCGACGTACCCGGCCACGTCCTCGGGCAGGTCGATGCCGCGCAGGCGGGCCTTCTTCTTGATGATCTCAACCCGCGACTCGTACCCCGGCGCCTGGATCTGCGTCACGAGGCCGCACTTGAACCGGCTGACGAGGCGTTCCTCGAGGTGCAGGATCTCCTCCGGCGCGGCATCCGACGAGAGGATGATCTGCTTGCCGGACTGATACAGGCTGTTGAAGGTGTGGAAGAACTCTTCCTGGCTGTTGTCCTGCTTGGTCAGGAAATGAATGTCGTCGACGACGAGGACGTCGACGTCCCGGAACCGGTGCCGGAACTCGGCGAGCTGCGTCGCCTGGAGCGACGCCGTGTATTGCGAACGGAACCCTTCGCACGAGATGTAGTAGAGGGCGGTCGAAGGCGTGTGCTCAACCATCTTCAGGCAGATGGCCTGGAGCAGGTGGGTCTTGCCCAGCCCCACGCCGCCATGGATGAACAACGGGTTGTAGGCCCGGCCGGGCTTCTCCACTACAGCCCGGGCCGCGGCGTGAGCGAGACGGTTGTTCGGGCCGATGACGAAGTTCTCGAAGGCGTAATCCGGGTTGATGACCAGGGCGTCGGTGCGGACGGCCGGCTTGGCGTCGGTCACCGGATCCAGCTCGTCATCCGGCCCGAAGAGGCGGACGGACAGAAGCCGTCCGCTGACATCGCGCGCCGCCTCGTTGAAATGGGACAGGCACTGCCTCTGCAGGTAGTCGCGGTGGACCGGCGACTGGGCGCGCAGCCTCAGCACGCCGCCCGCGACGCCGAGCGACTCGATGTGCTCGAACCATTGCCGGCAGATTCCCGGGTGGTGCGCCCGCAGATGCGCGAGCAAATCCGGCCAGAGCCGATCCTGGGGGTCCGTCATCTCCGTTATGCCCCTGCCGACGTCGCCAAAGGTCCCGTTCGGTCCGTGCGCCCACACCGCGCCCGGACGAGGGGGCAAAGGTAAACCACCCCGACCCGCGAGTCAATCACCGATTCCGATCAATCGTCGGCCTTGTCGAGCACGACCCCGGCGTCGATGAGCTGGCGCTCGTACCGCTCCTTGTTGTTGCGGTAGTCCATGAGGAACAGGACGCGCGACGCCTTGTCCTCCGGGATCAGCTCTTTCACGCGGTCGCGTGCGAAGCCCAGGTGGGTGCGCCGCGAGATGTGCGTGATGACCATGTGCTGGCACTCGAGCACGCGCAGCCACTCGGCGATGTTGTCGACGTGCATGTGCATGCCGACCTTGGCGCGCTCCACGTGCTCGGGCTCGAAGAACGTGCACTCGGTGATCACGATCTGCGCCTTGCGCACGTCGTTGCGGACGAGGTGCGGGCCCGGCGCCGTGTCGCCGAGGTACGCGATGAGCGGGATCTCCAGCGTGCGCGTGATCTCGATGTTGCGGTCCTTCATCTCCCGCAGCTTCTCCTGCGGGAAATCGACGAACTCCGGCTTGAGCTTGCTGCGCCGCTCGACCAGCACATACCCGAACGAGGGCGACGTGTGCTCGGTCTCGAACCCGCGCAGGAAGATATTGGGCTTCACCTCGACCTGGCCGTCCGGCTCCAGCGGCAGCACCTCGAAGGGTGTCCGCTG
>CAZMPE010000006.1:9540-21088 GCA_964567955.1 uncultured Phycisphaeraceae bacterium
ATCTTGCCCGTCCCCATCCCCTGGAACCGGCGCTGCGAGCAGTAGTACGCCAGGCCCCCGACATGATCCATGTGCCCGTGGCTGATCGCGACGAACTTGCTCGCCAGCGCCGCGCGCGGGCAGATCCCCATGTCAAAGCAGACATCCATCTCGGGGATCATCACGCACGACGCCTCGCCGGCGACGGAGACGCCCTGCACGCGATACGGCGGAAGATAGAGGAACGCGAGTGACGCCTCGCGGGGCGGCGGTTTGGGGAGCATGACCTTCGCGAATCCTCCTGGGCCGGGCTCTCGCCCGACCGGGAAACCCGACGCACAAGCCGGAACGCCGCACGATGCTAGTGAATCGGCGCGCCGGGTCAACCCGCTACCCTGTACCCGTGACCGATCCGGACACCACACCATCGCCCCCGCCGCCCCGCGCGGCGGAGGTCATCCGGCGACTCGGGCCCGCGGGCCCGCTCGCCCTCGTGGCGCTCATCCTCCCGATCGCGGGGAGCGTCGCCCTCTTTCTGACGGCCCACATCACGGGGCCCTGGCTGCGCGAGCACGGCGTCTCGGGTGTTCTTATCTACGCGGGCGGCTTCGCCCTGCTCGCGGGGCTCGCCCTGCTGCCCACGTATGCACAGGCCGTCCTCGGCGGGTACGTCTTCGCCTTCTCGCTCGGCACACCGGCGGCGCTCGGGGGCTTCCTCGGCGGATCGATCATCGGTTACGAGATCGGACGCCTCGCCTCCGGTCAGCGCGTCATCGGCCTGATCGAGGAGAACGCGAAGCTGCGCGCGGTCCGCGATGCGCTCGTGGGGCCCGAGGGAGGGCACGGGTTCTGGCGCACCCTCGGCGCGGTCTCGCTCCTGCGGCTCCCGCCGAACTCGCCCTTCGCCCTCACGAACCTGGTCATGGCGTCCATCCACGTGCCGCGGGCGCCCTTCCTGATCGGCACGCTCCTGGGGATGGCCCCGCGGACCGCCGCGGCGGTCTCGATCGGCGCCGGCCTGCAGCACTTCACCAGCGAGGATGTCAAGACCGCGACACCCACATGGCTTTTCGTCGCGGGGATCATTTCGCTCGTCGTGGTCGTGATGGTGATCGGCATGATCGCCAACCGCGCCATTTCGCGCGCTGCGCAGCGCCCGGCGGCGTAGGCCCGAGCGGGACCGCGAGGACTTTCTCGACAACGCCTTCATCGAATTCACGAGAATGATGGAGACCGTCGCCGGCGAATCGCGCGACATCAGCGACGCCGAGCGCCTCTCTGAGGGCCGGAGGCAGGCCGAACGCGATCGCGAACAGCCGACAGGGGGCGCGGCCCGTCGCCCGGCATGTTCGGACGCATGTACTCCTTCATGCGCGAGGATGTCGGCAGCCACGCGTCGCTCACGCAGCGGTCGCGCGGCCAGCAGAGGGTCCGCGACATGGTGTGCCGCATGCGCGGCGTGCCGATTGACGGCCCGGGATGACGCCAGGACCACCGTCGCACCGGGCCCCGCTCACGCGCCCGTGATCTTGGTCCGCCCGCGGCGCGACACGATGAGCGCCGCGAGGGCCAGCGCGCCGAGCGACGACGGCGCGGGGATGATGGCCAGGCCGTGTCCGTTACCAGCATCAACGGCCACGAATGTCCCGGGCGGCACATTGAGTGAGCCGCCGGCACCGTCGCCCCATGCGACCAGCACACCATCGACGCGCAGCGCGACGTTGAAGAATGCTCCGGCATCCACGGCGATGTACCGGCCCGGGGGTGTGCTGTAGAGATTGGTGAAGGAGGTGCCCCATGTTGCCAGGGTTCCGTCCGACCTGATGCCCACGCTGTGAAAGCCGCCCCCGGCGACGGCGATGAACGTGCCGGCCGGGACGTTGGCCAGGCCGAAGCCGGTGTTCCCCCACGCTACCAAGGTGCCGTCGTCGCGAATGGCGAGGCTGTGCAAGTACCCCGCGGCGACGGCCGTGAACGAGCCCGACGGGGCCATGATCTGCCCGTACTCGTTCGACCCCCACGCCGCGATCGTTCCATCGGCGCGGAGCGCGACGCTGTGATCCCATCCCGCGGCAATCCTCGTGAACTGCCCCGAGGGGACGTTGGTCTGTCCAAATAGGAACTGCCCCCAACCTGCAAGGGTGCCGTCGGTCCGGATGGCCAGGCTGTGGTTTCCGCCCGCGGCCACCGCCGTGAATTGCCCGGCGGGAACCGTGACCTGGCCCCAAATGTTTTCGCCCCATCCAACGAGCGTCCCGTCGGACCGGATTCCAAGACTATGGACGTCGCCCGCCGACACGGCCACGAAGTCGCCCTGTGGGGGGTTCGCCTGGCCATAACCGTTGAAGCCCCAGGCAACGACCGGTCCGGTTTGCGCCAATGCGGAAGCGGCGGGCCACACGCCAGCCACGCCAGCCAACGCCGCTCGTCGCCACGCGTGGGTGCGGCGACGCGAGACCCACCGGACGGAGCCACGCGAAGCCATTACCCACCCCCGTTCGCGTACAGGGCCTGGAACAGGACGGCATCGGGCAGGTTGACAACACTGTCGCGATTGATATCGGCGCGCGGATCACTAACGGGATACAGGTTGAAGAAAAGGACATAGTCAGCCTGATCGACCGTGCCGTTCTGATCCACATCCGTCGGGCAGATATTGATCCGGTGCGTGTAGTAGTGGCGCTGGCCGCTCTGCAGGCTCATGTAGTGCGGGTAGACGCTGCAGCCGGCCGCCGTGATCTGCTGGTAATCGCCGATGAACTGGTTGAACGACGCGTTGCCGATCGGATCGAGAATGTAGTCCTCGTACTGCGTGCTCGTATCGAACGAAGCCAGCGTCAGACGGACGGTCTCAATACTCGGGGTCGGGCCGAAGTTCGTCACCCGGGAGTAATACGCGTCGAGCACCGCGTGAGGGTGGTCATCGCCGAGCGACTGGTCCATGTGGCGAGTGTCGTAGTACAGGATGTTCAATCCGCCGAAGGCGTCCACGGCGATCCACGGCATGATCTGATCGGGGCCTTGGGCCCCCGGCGCTGCATCGAGTTCCAGTCGAACGGGGTTCTCGAAGCCGTCGCCGCGAGTTGTGCTTCGGGCGACGAAGAGGTCCAGATTCTGCGAGCCAATCTCCCGGCGCGCCGAATACACGACGTAGATCCAGTCGTTCCGCGGATCAACCGCGGCCCCCGCGGGATTGGGGAGCCTGAACTTCCCGGGCACGTCATCCTCCGAGGGGTTGAAGACCAACCCCTCGGCGATCCGGACCTCGCCCTTCCACGTCGCGCCGCGATTGTCAGAACGATCGGAGAAGTAATACCCCGGGCCCGGGCCGTCGATCACGACCAGACGGCCATCGCCAAGGACCAATGAAACGGGGCCCAGGCCCTGGTAACCGCATGGCAAACCTGGCACGCCGACACTCGCTGGGAGCGACCAGGTCAGACCCAAGTCTGACGACGAACTCATTGCCCACCGCTTTGAGCAGCCCGGTTGAGTTCGGAGCCATACGACATACGCCATCGTCGAGGACGGGTTGCCGGGGTCCGGTCCCGCGGCCATCAGCGGCTTGTCGTCGTTCGGCACCCCGGTCGCATTGAACGTCACCCACCGCAAGGTGGAGAGATCAAAGACTGGTGAACCGGGGGGTTTACGCGCTACGAAGATGCCGTTGTTCACATCGGCCGGCCGGGCGACTCCCCCGAGCCAGAGGTTCCCCGTGATCTTGTCCGAGGCCACCATGGGATCGACCTCGCGCGGGCCGGGCTCGGTGCTGCCGGGAAGTGGGAGCACGCCTTCCGTGGCGATGGACAAGGCGCCGTCAAGACTGATCCCATAGCCGAGGTTCGCCATGCCCCGTCGCCAATCGATGGCCGCTCCGATGAGCTCGTTGGCATTCAGCGGATTGACGATCACGGCGGTCTCGACCCCTGAGCCCGTATTGAGCGCGTCAATCCTGAGTTGTGGGTAAACCGTGACCTGCGCTACCGAACCCCCCCCCTAACACGACTACAGAGATGGCCGCCCACGACGCCGTCAATGAGTTTCGCATCGCTTGCTCCTTGCGCCGACACGGGAACGGAGCACCAAGCGCAGTGTACATCAGAACCGAGGATTGACCACCTAAGCCCCTAAATCGAACAACGAATCGCAACAAGCCGGCGGACGGAGGGCTGATCAGCGTGCCGCGATCAGTCCCGCCGAACTCAAGGCCTCCCGCTCGCGGGGGATTGGCTCCGCCGCCAACGCGCCAAGGAGCAGCCGCAGCGAGTGGAGCACCACCGGGGAGGCACAACGATGTGTCAAGCGCTTCCATCCGACGCGATCGAGCCCGTGATTCCAAGCCCCTCCCCGCACTCCGGGCACCTCGGCGCCGGCAAACCCGCGATCGCGTACCCGCACTTCGGGCACACGCCGCGCGACAGGGCCGCGCGCCTCCGCCTCGCTCTGATCCACCCCGGCGCCCGCGGCACCCAGAGTAGCGAATACCCAAACCCCGCGAGCAGGATCGGCACGCCGATGTTCGCGGCGTAGCCGGTCCACAGCGTCCTGCGCACCACGGAGTCGCCGGCGGCGATCCGTGGCCCCAACTCGCCCGGGAACCCCGCCCACCCATCCGAGACACGAGCCGCGACGAGCTCACGCGCCACAGCACGTTCCGACGGGCTCCACGACCCCGGCCCGTGGAGAATGAGCCGGCACGATTCCGCGATGGCCGTCCCTGCCCAGAGCCCCTCGAACCAATGTCGCCAGTCGACGTGCGCGATCATCACATCCTGCGGGCGGTCTTTGAAGACACCAATCACCGAGTCCCAGCTTTCATTGTCGGGGTCGTGAAGACGCAACGCGTTTGTGTCGCGTACCAGATAGAGCGCGGCGAAATCACTCCGCGACAGCGGCTGATTGGGCGCAACGCCGACGTCGAATCGGTTCTTCCCTGGACCGAATTCACGCGGCTCCCACGTCAGCCGATTCGGCACATACCCAAGCACCAACACAATCGCCGCGAGCAGCACCACACTCGCGATCGGGTTCACGATCGCGGCACACGCCACACACCGAAACCGGCTCCTCGCGCCCATAGCGCACAATACGGCCCGCGCCCGACTCGGGTTTACTGGATCTCCGTCCGGCAGGTCAGCACCAGCGCCCCGTCCTGCGGCGTGATGCCCAGGATCCGCACGCCGCGACCGTCCCCCAGCTTGATCACCGCGTCCTTGACCACCGGCCCCTCGCCGAGGAAGGCCCGCATCACCGAGCCGGTCTCGGGGTGCCCGCGCAGGTCGACCGGCACATAGCCGCCCGCGGCGGGGTCCGACAGATCCAGCACCCAGTCCGCCGGGATCGACAGCCTCCCGAGCCCGACACGGCGTGCCGGCAGCCGCAGCGAGCCGTCGGCCCGGACCAGCGGCTCGACCGAGGCGGAGACGATCCGCTCCCGCCCGCCCAGCCACAGGCGCGCGCCCAGCCGGATCCCCTCGGGCCCGGCGCTCAACTGCACCTCGGACAGGTCCTCCGGCCAGGTGAACGTCTTGTCGATATGGGTCAGCCAGGGCTCGAACCGGGTGTTGAGCCAGGCATTGACCTCCGCGGCGTTGACGCGGATCGTCCATGTCTCGCTCCGCCATTCGCCCGGGTGCGAGGGCACGAAGGCCGGATCGGTCGGGCGGACCAGGTAGAGGCTGTTCGTGATGCCGTCCTCGAACCGGCGCGCCGTCTCCGCGGTGCCCGGATCGTCGCGCGGGACCGCGCGCCACCACGACGGCGTGCCGCGTGCCATGATGACCACCGTCAGGATCAGCGCGCACGACACGCCCACGACGGCCAGGGCGCTCCCCAGCGCCCACCGGCGCACCCGTCGCGACAGAATGAAGCGGAGAGCGCGTTTCGGCATGACCCATGATCGTGAGCCGGCCGCACGCCCCGATCAAGTCCGGGCGCACCCATGAAAAAACCCCGGGGCCGCCCCGGGGTTTGTGGGTGAATCCGGGTAATGGATCAGCGCTTCGAGAACTGGAAGCGGCGACGGGCGCCCGCCTGGCCGTACTTCTTACGCTCGACCTCGCGGTCGTCGCGCGTCAGCATGCCGTGGTCACGCAGCGTTCCTTCGAGCGTCGGGTCATAGTTCCGCAGCGCCCGGGCCAGCCCGAGCATCACCGCCCCGGCCTGGCCCATGAACCCGCCGCCGTGCAACTTCACGCGGACCTCGAACTTGCCCGCCGTGCTCGTCACCGTCATCGGCGCGTTGCAGTCGGCGCGGTCCCGCTCCTCGGCGAAGTACTCGTCCACCGTCCGCAGCTTCTTCGTCGCGCCCTGGAGGATGAACTTGCCCTCGCCCTCTTTCGCGGGGCGGATCCGGACCCGCGCCACGGCCGACTTGCGCCGGCCCGTCCCCCACCACCACCCGCGCTTGTCGGCGGGGACGGCGTCGCGCAGCTTGCGCTCGATCTTGGCCGGAGCGGCCGGTGCGGCAGGAATGGCGGCGGTCGGGATCAGTGATTCGGTCATGGGGATCTCGGGGTCTAGAGGGTCAGATCGTCATCGCGACGGGGTTCTGGTTCGTGTGCGGATGGTCCGCGGCGGGGTACACCTTGAGCTTGGAGAGCATGACCCGGCCGAGGCGGCTCTTGGGCAGCATCCGCCGCACCGCGTCCTCGATCAGCTTCTCGGGCCGACGCTCGCGCACCTGCCCGTAGGTCTCGGCCTTCAGGCCGCCCGGGTGCTCCGTGTACCGGAGCTTCAGGCGGTGCTCCGCCTTCTTGCCCGTCAGCACGACCTTCTTCGCGTTCGTGATGACGACGAACTCGCCGGTGTCGACGTGCGGCGTGTACTCCGGCCGGTGCTTGCCCATCAGCACCTGCGCCACCTCGGCCGCCAGACGGCCCAGCGGGTGGCCTTCCGCGTCGATGTGCCGCCAGGTCTTGGGGACCTCGCCGGTCTTGGCAAAGAAGGTTTGACGTCGCATGACGGAACTCCCGAAGAAACGCCGCTCGAGCGCGGGCGCCTGGATCAGCTCGCCGCCTACCGGGCGGGGCGGGGTCGCCTGCGCGACCATGATTTCGGACAGGAGCGGCGGCGGCCACCGCGGGCAGAACGTTAGCCCCCCGCCGGGGCGAGTCAAACCGCCTGTGCGTCCGCCCCCCAAACGGCCGATGAACGACGGGCATGGCCCTAAGCTCCCCCATGGCCGAACGACTCCCCGACCCGGGAAGCCCGTGGGCCGCGAGGTTCGCCGGCGTTCTGGCCGTCGTCTTCCTCGCCATCGTCGTCTACATCCAGCAATCCGCCCTTCACGAGCCGGAACCGGCCCCCGCCCAGGCCGCCGTCGTGCCCCCGCCCGACCTTCCCCTGGAGATCGCCGCCAAAATCACGGTCAAGATCCACCATTGGATGCAATCGGCCCAGCCCTCCGGCGGCGCCGACCCCATGGGGCCCCAACTCGCCAGGAGCCTCGAGCCCTACCCCAAGAATCCGGCCGATTTCGTCCGCGGGGCGATCGCCGCCGCGGCGATCGGCGGGACCGAGTCGGCCGAATCGATGCTCGCCAAGGCCGAGAAGGACCTGCCCGATGACTCGGTCCTGCACACCGACATCTCCGCCGTGCGGGCGATCCTTGCCGACGAACCGCCCGACGAAGAGACGACCGCGGGGCTGATCGAGCGCCACGGCTGGTTCGGCCGGCTGGCCGGCGTCTCGGACAAACCCGACACCGACCCCGTGCGGGCCAGGATGCTCGCCGGCGGCGGGGCCATCATCGGCCTTGGCCTGCTGGCCGCATTCATCGTGATCGCGGCCATCCTCGCCGGTTGCGTCCTCTTCATCATCGGCATCGTGCGCGCGAAGAGCGGCACCCTGCGGGCGCGCTTCGAGCCACCCGTCCCGGGCGGCAGCCTCGGCATCGAACTCGCCGCCGCCTTTGTCGGCAGCTTCATCCTGCTCAAGCTCGGCGCGGTCCTCCTCGCTCTCTTCGTCAGCGAATCGACGGTCCAGGTCGTGACGCTCGGCGCCCAATGGGCCCTGCTCGTCCTCGTCCTGTGCTACCCGGCCATCCGCGGCTTCCGGGCGGGCGAATCGCTGCGCCTCCTCGGCGTGCACCGGGGCGCGGGCGTCGCGCGGGAGATCGGGTGCGGCATCCTCGGCTACCTCGCCACGCTCCCCATCGTCGCGATCGCGATCGTCCTGACCGTCGTCCTCATGTTCGTCCGCACCCTCGTCACCGGGCCCGACACCCCGGCCCCGCAGAACCCCGTCATCGAGACCCTCGCCGGCGCCGACAGCGCCCTCTTCATCATCATGTTCGTGCTGCTGGCCACGGTCTGGGCCCCGATCGTGGAGGAGACCGTCTTCCGCGGCGGGCTGTACCGCCAGCTCCGCGGGCGGCTCCCGTGGGTCCTCGCCGCGATCGTCACCGCCCTGTTCTTCGGCCTCATGCACGGCTACCCCGTGCTGATGCTCGCGCCGGTCATGTCGCTGGGGTTCGGGTTCGCGATGATCCGCGAGTGGCGCGGCTCGCTGATCGCCCCGATGACCGCCCACTTCCTGCACAACGCGAGCGTCACGACGATCCTGCTGACCGCGCTGAGCCTGATCGGCGACTAGAGCGCCGGCGGGCGCCTCGTGTGCCAGTCGGTCGCGCGTTCGAACATCCGCGCGCAGCGCAGCAGCGACTCTTCTTCCCACGCCGGACCGATGAGCTGAATCCCGACGGGCAGCTCCCGGCCGTCGACACGCGCCATCCCGCCCGGCAGCGTGATCCCCGGCAGCCCGGCCAGGTTCACGCCCACCGTGTACACATCCTCGAGGTACATCGCCAGCGGGTCCGCCGTCTTCTCGCCCAGCTTGAACGCCGGCGTCGGGCTCGACGGCATCAGCAGCGCGTGGCACCCCGCGCCGAACGCCCCGTCGAAGTCCTGCTTGATCTTCCTCCGCACCTTCAGCGCCGTGTTGTAATACGCGTCGTAGTACCCGCTGCTCAGCACGTGCGTCCCGAGCATGATCCGGCGCTGCACCTCGGGCCCGAACCCCTCGGCGCGGCTGCGGCAGTACAGGTCCGCCAGGTCCCCGGCCCCTTCGGCGCGCCGCCCGTACCGCACGCCGTCGAAGCGCGCGAGATTCGACGAGGCCTCCGCTGGCGCGACGATGTAATACGCCGCGATTCCGTGCGAGGCGTGCACAAGATCGACATCCACGATCCGCGCGCCCAGCCCCCTGAAGGTCTCGACGGCCCGCTCGAGCGCCGCCGCCACATCCGCGTGGTTCGCCGCGCTGCGCGCCTGCTTCGGCACGCCGATCGTCAGCCCCGGCACGCCGTCCTCCAGCCCGCGCGTGAAGTCGGGCGCCGGCTTCTCCGACGAAGTCGAATCGTGCTCGTCGAACCCGCACAGCGCCGAGAGCGCCGCCGCGCAGTCCCCCACCGAACGCGCAAACGGCCCGATCTGGTCCAGGCTCGAGGCGAAGGCGACGAGCCCGTAGCGCGAGACGCGGCCGTACGTCGGTTTCATCCCGACGATCCCGCACAGGCCCGCCGGCTGGCGGATCGACCCGCCCGTGTCCGACCCGAGCGCCAGCGGCGCGATCCCCGCCGCAACCGCCGCGGCGGACCCGGCCGACGATCCGCCCGGGGCCCGCGTCACATCCCACGGGTTGCGCGTCGGGCCGAAGGCGGAGTTCTCGCCGCTCGAGCCCATCGCGAACTCGTCGCAGTTCGTCTTGCCGATGATCACCGCGCCGGCGTCGATCAGCCGCTGCGCCGCGGTCGCGGTGTACGGCGACTCGTACGTCTCGAGCATCCGGCTCGCGCACGTCGTCCGCCCCCAGGACAGGCAGATGTTGTCCTTGAGCGCCACGGGGACGCCCGCGAGGGGGCCCGGGTCCTCGCCCCGCGCGACGCGCGCGTCGATCTCTCGCGCCCGCTCCAGCGCGCGATCGTGGAACACCTGCAGGAACGCGTGCAGCGCCGGATCCGCCGCGTCGAGACGGGACAGGGCGGAACGCACCACCTCCGCGGCGGACACGCCGCCCGAACGCACGGCGTCGCGGATCTCGACGGCCCCCCCGTTCATGGTGCGCCCCCGCGAGAACTCACGCGCCTCCCCCCTCTTCGAGCACCTTCGGCACACGGATGAACGGCTCCATCCGCTCCGGCGCGAGCTTCATCGCCGCGTCGTTGCTCAGCGTCGCGCCGGGCTCGTCCGCGCCGAACCGATTCGTCGTTCCGCCCACATTCGCCATCGGCTCGGCGCCCGAAACGTCCACCTCGCGCAGCCGATCGATGTACCCGAGCACCGCCGCGAGCTGCGCGCGGTACATCTCGACCTGCTCCTCGCGGATCGCCAGACGGCTCAGGCGCGCGACTTTTCGGACCGCCTCCGCCGACATCGATTCCCCGATCCGCGCCATGCACGCAGTGTAGCGGCGCGTGTCGGCGCACGGTTCGTGTTGTGTTCGCGGCCCGGAAGTTTCGCCGGGGCGTGGAAGTCGGACAACCTCCCCCGCTAGTGTTCTTCGCGCACCAAGTTTGGAGGTGCCCATGTTCTCGAACACAACCGAATACGCGCTCCGCGCGATGGCCTGCCTGTCGCTCACGCCAGACGTCCTCACCGCCACCCCCGCCCTCGCCGCGCGCACCAAGGTCCCCATCAACTACCTCGCCAAGATCCTCCAGCACCTCGCCGCCGCGGGGCTGATCACCGGTCGGCGCGGCGTCGGCGGCGGCTACCGGCTCAAGATGCCCGCGTCGGATATCCGCCTGTACGACGTCGTGCGCGCCGTCGGAAGCGTCGATCGCGCGGGCGAGAGCCCGGCGGGCGCCGATATCGAGACCCGGGGGCTGCGCGCTCTGCACAAGAAACTCGAGCAGGCGTCCAGGGCCGTCGTCGACATCCTCGAGGGGTGCACGCTCGCCGACCTCGCCGCCGAGGCCGAGGCCGCCTCTCCCGACGACGACTCCGAGCCGGCGATACGCACCGCCGTCCGGGCGAGACAGGGCGGGCACGCCTCCCGCTGATCGCTCCGCTACCATCGCGGCGTGCCGGAGCCGGACACCCATCCTCAGCCGACCCACAAGCTCGAGCAGCAGCGCCGCGAGAACCGCGCCGCCGCCGGCGCGCTCGGCCTCGATCCCTACGGCGTCCGCACCGACGGCCTGGTCACGCTCGCCGACGCGCACGCCCGCTACGACGCCGGCGCCGACGAGGAGCAGAAGGCCAGGGGCAAGGAGCCCGGCTACCAGGACCGCCGGCCGCGCGTCCGCGTCGCGGGCCGCGTCGTGCTGCACCGCGATAACGGCAAGCTGATCTGGATCAACCTGCGCGATCCGACCGGCGACCTGCAGATCGCCGTCAGCCAGCGCGAGTGCCCGTCGCCCGGTTTCGACCTCGCGAAGCTCACCGACCTCGGCGATGTGCTCGTCGCCGGCGGCCCGCTCGTCAAGACGCGGACCGGCGAGATCACCATCTGGGCCGACTCGCTCGCCCCCGGCGCCAAGTGCCTCGAGCCGCCGCCGGAAAAGCACGCCGGCCTCCAGGACGTCGAGCTGCGCTACCGCCGGCGCTACGTCGATCTCTGGGCCAAC